>CALPMC020000045.1 GCA_943324565.2 Chitinophaga pinensis
ACTAAATTCAAATTCCAAAAAATCAGAAGATTGAATTGTATGAACGTTTAATTCGGTGGTTTTTCCGTGCTTTAAAATGTTGTTGATAGTTTCTTTCAAAATGCGGTAAATATTGAGTTCTGTAGCGATATTAAATCGTGTTTTTTCCATATTACTGTTATAAAAAATTTGAATTTCACCTGTTTCATTGAGTGTTTTCACTAAATCTTCTAGTGTCACATTTAAACCTAGTTTTACCAATGATGGTGGCGAAATTCGTGTTGAAATATTCCTTACCGCCTCTGCAGTCTGTTCAATCATTTCAGTGGTATTTTCAAGTACTGCCAATAATCGTTCTGGTTGTTCAATTTGGGTTTTAGCATTGTTTGTGTTGATTTTCAATACGGTCATCATCGCGCCAATGTCGTCATGTAAATCCATTGAAATTTGCATACGTTCTTGTTGTTCCGCTTTCATAGAAGCCTCATTGATTTCACGCTCAAAATTAATTTCAGCTTCGCGCATAGCTTCTTGTTCGCGCTCGATGCGTTTTTTGAAGGTTAAAAAAAGTAGAACTATCGCTATTGATAAAAGAGCAAAAAAACCTGAGAAGGCAATAATCAGTTCTAGAATTGAGATGTTTTCGGGAGTTTCCAAAATGCGTATGCTATTATTAGTTTAGATGAAGCTTCGATAAAATTATGGATAAACCAAAGGTTATTTTTAAGATTAAAATGAATAAAATAAAACAAAAAGATGGTAGTTGAAAAATAAATAAAATTGGTAGCATTTACAATGTTTAAACTGGTTTTATCTACAGTTTCCTTTGATTGAAGTGTTTCAAAAAAGTAAAGCAATGGGCATAAAGTGAAACTTAAACAAACAACACTATCACTCCAATTCGTAAATCCTTTAGTTTTCATTTCGTATAAGAACACTGATAAACTGATAATCCCAATTAATATTGCCAATAATTTGAATAATTTTAAAGACAAAGTTCTAAAATAGAATAGTGATAAAAGAATGATACTTAAAAATTGGTAACTGTAAAAAATCCAAGAATTGTGAACCTTAAAAATATTCGTGATAATAAATCCAAATGTTGCAATAGTTGAAAATAAAAGATAAAGCAAAAATTCAAGATTGAATCGTACTTTTAGTTTTATCAGAACGACAAAAGGAATAATGCTAGTTACGAATTGTACAAGCAGCGAAGCGAATTTTAAATCATTTGTCATTTTCCAACTGTAAAATTAAAGGAAACTTTGTTTGATAGCTTACAATTGAAAATTACTCTTCAAGAATTTACAAATCTCTTTTTTCTGTTTTAGTTTTCGGCAATTTCCAAAAGGTGTATGCAATCAAAAATTTCGAACTCCCTTCAATGAAATTATGGATAAACCAAAGATTCGAAATCATAATTTCCGAGATATAGAAATTAAATAAAAAACTAAAACAATTATAAAAAAAGATGGATGAATTAATTAACAATAATGATAGTTGGTTTTCCTGTTTTTTATTTGATAGTAGAAGATCTAACAGAAAAAACAAGCATAAAATAATTTCAGTTATGTTTTCACTAACAACAGCATTTACTAAGTATTCAGAATGAAATAGTTCATTAATAACAATACTAAGATTACCAAGGAAAACAATAATTAATATGAATTTCAACAAACGATTTTGAATTAGTTTGAAGTAAAAAATCGGCAAGAACAAAGAGGACGAAAGGATATAAAAATTGAAAATATGTAAATTATAGACATGATAAATTCTGGTAATAAAGATTGAGAGCGAACAAATAAATGAAATACCAAGATGAATGATAAGGAAATTTAGAATATTATTTTTTCTGGAAAACACAAAAACTAGTGGTGTAAATCCTGCCACAAGTTGAAATAAAATTGAATATTGGTCGATATTGATAATCAAAAAATTAAATAAAACCTTGTTGAAGATACAAGTAATAAATAAGAGTTGTCCGTTTTCATTTCACTTTTCATGAATTTAGCAGATTCTTTAAAACCTTTTATTAATTGAATAATTTACTTACCAAAATTATCCGATTTCGGCAACTTCCAAAAGGCGTATGCAATCAAAAGTTTCGAACCTCCTTCGAAAAAGTTATGGATAAACCAATATTTATCTAACATTAAACTAAATATGGATAGATACAAAATAAAGGAACCACTATTGTATACGAAAATGGAAGTATTGACTATTTGAAGTGTCGTTTTATTTGAAATAGCGCTGTCATCTTTCAAAAGTGAAATGAAACACAAGAATGACCAATAAATCAAGGAAACATTTGTTATTCTAAACGATATTATTAATAGTTGATTGTGGAATATCTCGTATAAAACAAAGCCAATAAAAATTGGAAATGGAATACTAGCAACTAAAATTAAGTTCTTTTTTAGATTTTTAGTAAAGAAAAGGAAATATAGTAAAAAGCAACAGAGAACGTAAAAATTAAACAGTATGTGATTGTTTATTTCGAAAAAGTGGGTTATGGTTTGAAGAATTATTATAACAAATGATATGAATAAAATTAAAGTTAAATAGGGATTAAATGTTGTTCTTTTGTAAGCTAAAATTGATAAGGGGATAGCACTTGCTATTATTTGAAAGAATAAAGAGCTATTAAATATAAACATCGACATCTGCTATGAACTAATTATTTTTTTTAGAAAATTTCCAAATAGAAAGGGTTATAAATAATTTACTTGACCCTTCAACAATATTGTGAATAAACCATAGATGTGAATCCATAATTTCAGTTATGTAAAGATTGAAAAGAAAACTGAAACAATTATAAATAAAAAAAGAAGTATTGATCCAGAAAAATAGTTTTTTCGAACTTGAAAGTTCATTTGATAATAGAAAATCAAAATAGAAAAGTAAACATAATGTGATTTCTAAAATGTTTTCACTAACCAAAGAAATAACCAAAAAATCGGTTTTAATTAGTTCTGAAATTAGAAGGGTAAGATTTATTATGAAAACGATTAAAACCAGGGATTTAATAAATTTATTTTCAACTGATTTGTAGTACATTAAGGGTAAAAGTACAGATGCTGAAAAAATATAGGAATTAAAAAAAATAAGATTTTCAAGTGTGTAAAAATGGGTAATGAAAATCATTAATGTACATAGAAATGAACAAAACAGATGAGTGAAAAGGATATTTAAGCCCTCCCTTTTTTGATAAAATAGAAAAATTAAAGGTGAAATTCCAGCTAATAATTGATAAAGTATAGTTACTTCAATAAGGTTTAACATCAATTATTTTTTTTCAGAAAATGAATTAATTCTCAAAACAAATTTAAGAAAAAACACCTTGACCTTTTATGTTTTGGAATCTTGTAAATTAGTTTCATTTGACAACTTCCAAAAGGCATAAGCAATAATTAATTTGGAGATTCCTTCAATGAAATTGTGAAAGTGCCATAAATTGTTGGACATTATGTTCATTATAAAATAAATGAGAATAAAAGATGAACCGTGGTAAATTATAAAAGATGAATTAATCAATAAAACAGGTTGATTGATATGATTTAAACTTGTTGACATTAAATTATTTAGCAAATAAAATAAAGATATAAGGATAATACAAAGACTGATAATTTTCATACTAAAAATCATAACCCCAATTTTGATAACTTCAAGTATGGATATAGCTAGAAGCAGTCCAGTGACAGAAAATAGTATAGCTTTTATTTTTTTCGAATTGAATATTTTAAAGTAAAATTGACATAAGCAAAGAATTTCAATGATGAGATAAGAATTATGAATATAGTGGTTATACATTTGAAACTTTGTGGTTATAAAAATTCCAATTGTTGCAATAACTGAACTTAATAGAAAAATCACTAATTCAGTTTTAAAGACTGCTTTTCTGTTAATTACAATCAGTAAAGGTAAAATCCCACATAGCAATTGAAAAATAAGTGAATAATAGTAGATATTCATCTGTAATTTAAATAGTTAATATTCTTATTTGATAATTCTCTAAATTTCTAAGTTTTTGAAAAATTTTCATATTTCGGCAGCTTCCAAAAGGCGTAAGCAATTATTAATTTGGAGATTCCTTCGATAATATTATGAATATACCATAAATCATTTCCCATCAAAATAGTGATATATAGAAAGAATAAAAAGCTAAAACTATTGTAAATAAAAATAGAAGAATTAACAATCAAATTAGGGAATGATTGAATGTTTCGTTGACTTTCTGAATTTAAATAATCGATATAGAAAATTACTGAAAATAATATAAAACCAATGGTTCTGTAAACAAGGGAGTATTCGATATACGAAGTCTGAGATAACTCAAAAAATGAAATAATCAAACATAAACTTCCAATTGATAAAATCAAATTTTTAGTGAGACTCTTTTTACAAATGTTGTAGTAGAAAATTGACAAACATGTAATGGAAACAATTTGATAACCATTGAAAATTAACAAGTTATTTACCTTATACTTAAACAAAATGAAAAAAATAAAGGTTGCAATTACAGAAGAACCAAGGTAAACTAGAAATTCAATGTTGAATTTTTTCTTTTGAAAAAATAAAATCATCAAGGGAAGTAAACCAGTTATTAATTGGAATATTAGTGTATAATAGAGAAAAATGAATTGTTCCACTTGTGATTTTAAAACGTTAAAAATTTAAGGTAGTCTCCCATAAAGTGTGTAAACTAATTTTTAGTTATTGCTTCTCTTTTCAAAAATAATCATAAATTGACTTGCATTTCTATACTTTGATCGCTCTCTGATTTTTAAATGACATTCACTTCTAGTAATTTATCCAAGCATACGTGGCTACTTTCTTCATTAGAAAATATTAGTTTTTTATCAGGAATAGTATTAATGAATTTGTTTAAACATTTCAATACTTTTCTAAATCTTTCAACTAGATTTTTTTCTTCCGTTGAATTATTAATTTATATTTTTCTTACATTTAGAGAAAATCAATTCTATGTTAGACCGAATTCTTTTGATCCGCGATTTTTTCCCTATTCGCTTATTAATCGCACATCTGAAATATAATTTCTTCGGTCTTATTTTTTGGGCAATGTTGTTTGCAATTATTACCGAATCCTTAGGTTCATTTTTCGGTGTTCCATTTTTATTTTTCTCACCCGAATACCAAGGAGAAGTAAGTGTTTGGAGTTTTATGTTGTTGGGTTTTAGTGTTGGTGGTTTCACAATGGCTTTCAACACTTACAGTTATGCAAAACTTGGTCCTAGGTTTCAGTTTTTAGTTGTTGTTTCAACACCATTTTTCCGATTTTGTATCAACAACTCCATTTTGCCTTTATTATTTATTGGGATTTACCTTTACAACATGTCGATTTTTCAATTCAAAGAAGAATTGGCTACCGTAAATGATATTGTTTTGTTCAATTTTTCGTTCGTTGCTGGTTTACTCATCTTCATTATGCTTTCGATTTTGTATTTCTTCCCTTTGAGAAAAAACAGAGATAAGGACGATGATGAACTCGACCATAACGAAAGTTTAATTACCTCTTTGACTGTTAAAAAGAATGAAAAATGGTATAACTATTTTAGAAAAGAAACAAAACGACCGTGCTATTACATTGGAAAGCGCTTTCGAATTTATAAAAGTCGAAGTGTTGCACATTTAGATCGGGATTTAATTGATCAAATTTATGCGGACAATCGAATCAATGTGATTGTTTTTGAAGCAATAACAATTATTTCTTTTCTCGGTATGGGCTTTTTTAGAAATTACACTTTCTTTGAAATGCCCGCTGCTATGAGTATGGTAACTTTATTGACGATTTTATCTATGCTTTTTAGTGCTTTTATTGCTTGGTTTCACCGTTGGGGTTACCCATTATTGTTTGGTTCTATACTTTTAATGACTTATCTAAGTTCTGTTACGCCATTTTTCAGATACACCAGCTACGCGATTGGTTTGGATTACTCCGCTAAAAAAAGAGTTCCATACACAGTTAATGAAATTGCAGCGAATGGAAAAGAAAAAGGAGATTTAACCGCTTCACATCTTGGAATCAATGAACTTTTAAACAACTGGAAAGCAAAACAAAAGGATCAAAAACCAAAGTTGATTATTCTAAATACATCTGGTGGTGGTTCAAGAAGCGCTCTTTGGACCTTTGTAGTTTTAAGTAATTGCGATTCCCTTACAAATAATGCTGTTTCTAATCAATTGCAATTAATGACTGGAGCATCAGGAGGGATGGTTGGCGCTGCATATTACCGAGAAATACTTTTACGAAGAACTTTTGGGCAACTTAAAACAAAAAGCAACCAAGAGTTCAAACAAAATATTGCCAAAGATTTATTGAATAAAATTGCTTTTTCTGCTTCTACGAGTGATTTATTAATGCGTTATAAGAAGTTTAAATATAACAATCACGATTATACGCAAGAACGAGGAGTAGCTTTCGAACAACATTTATTACAAAATGTAGATAATTACCTTGAGCATCCACTTGAATATTATAAAGAATTTGAGCGAAAAAGTATTATTCCTTTGATGATTTTTAGTCCAACGATTATTAATGATGGCAGACGATTATTGATGTCTTCGCAAAACTTGAGTTTTATGGTTGGTCTGAGGGGTGGTTCTTCAGCTTATGAAAATATTGATTATCAAACTTTTTTTAAAAGAAATAACCCTGGTAAAATTCGATTTTCTACTGTCTTACGTGCCAATGCTTCTTTTCCATTCATTATGCCAATGATGACGATGCCTACGAAACCAGAAATTCAATTGATGGACGCTGGAATCAGAGATAATTATGGCGGAAAAGTATCCATTGATTACTTGTTTGCAAACAGTCAATGGATTGAAAAAAACACATCTGGTGTTATTGTTCTTGAAACTCGCGATACTAAAAGAGTACTTAATGACGAATCGTATAATGAAATAAATCTCTTAGATAAAATCACGATGCCTTTTGGAAATATGATTGTAAACTTCACGCGAACACAAGATTTTGACCAAGAACAATTGATGAAATTATGTACTAAAAGCTTCAAGTTTCCTGTTGATATAGTGACTTTTAACTTACGTGAGCGATCTGACGATCGTATTTCGCTTTCATGGCGTCTAACGAAAAGAGAGAAACAAAAAATAGAGAAAGCTTTTTCAAGTAAAGAAAATAAACAAGCCTTAAAGAAGTTGAATAGTTTGTTATTTCACTGAGATATTTGTCAAAACAACAACTGCCTCAACATTACATCCTTCAGGATTCATTGCTTTGCTGTACGTAAAATCAAAGCGCAACTGTTTTCCTTCTTTCAAGTATTTTTTAGCTAAGTTTAAAGCATAGACTTTTTTCGTAGCTGAAATAGATGGACCATTTGTAATTTCTACATAATTCGGACAATTGTCCTTCTTCACGTGAACAATTCCAGTGTATTTTGGACTTGACTCGGATTGGGAATCATCACCAGCAGCGGAGTTAGATTGTGTTTTACAAGAAAAAATAAACAGTGCGAACGAAAGTTGGAAAAGTAGTTTCATAAAACAAATATAAACTAAACATATTTTACTTGGTTTCTTATTTCTTCTAAAAAAGAAAAAACAATGATTTATCATCAAACTTAAACTCTTCAATAGACTAGAATCCTGAACTTTTAAGTCCTTATTTTTTTAATATTCTTTTAAGTTTGATTACCTCCTTCTAAAATGAAGTGTAAAATCAATTCTTTTATATTTGTAAAAAATAAACTTATGCTCGCACTTTACATTGTTTTAGGAATCGTTGCATTCCTTGTTGTTCTTTCGGTTTTAATGGGAAATAAAATGGTCATTGAGAAATCGGTGCTTATTTCGAAGTCGCGAAAAGAGGTCTATGACTATTTGAAATTTACTAAAAATCAAGATTATTTCAGCCTTTGGAATATGAAAGACCCGAATATGGACAAGAAATATCAATATGAAGACGGAAAAGTTGGTTTCATTTACTATTGGAACAGCCCGACAGATAAAGGAGTAGGAGAGGGGGAACAAGAAATTATTTCTATGAAAGAAGAGGAAATGATTGAGTACCAAGTTCGTTTCAAAAAACCGATGCAAAATACGGTAACAACGCGATTTATAATGGAGAAAAAATCTGAGAACGAAACACTTGTGACTTGGGGGTTTTACAGTCCTTCAAAATTTCCAATGAATTTATTCAAACCGATTTTGGTAAATATGTTGGGTAAAGACATTCAAAAAAGTTTAGATAATTTGAAGGGAAATTTGAAATAAGTCATTAAAGTTTTAGAGGGTAATTCAAATTAAACCTTTATTTTTAGCCACCAAACTTTAAAACCTACCATGAAAGTAAAAACAACAAAACCTTACACTCTTGAAGAAATCAAGGGAAAAATCGAGCAAAATTTTCCAGAATATAAAGTGTATTTCAAAACACCAAAAATGTTGACAGTGGAAGAAACGCCAAGTATCGGTGCAAATTTCATGGGTGAGAAAAAGAACTTTGTGCGCATTTTAGAAGGTTTTCCTAACATGGGTAGACAAATGCTTTTCGGGCTTTCGATTTTGATGTTTGGTATCTTAATTCCATTTATTATTTGGCATTTTACAGTGCTTAAAAAACAAAAAGCTTTAACTAAAAAATTGGGTGCATTCATCGATCAAGAATACGGAACGGGAAGCACAGTAAATGACAACAAAGAGTTGATAGATTAAGGTTTTATACGAACTTTACTTTTAAATATTGCCACTAATTCAATGATAAATAAATCATGAATTAGTGGCATTTTTTTTCAAAATATTTTACCTCGAATTAAACAAATTTCACGAAGTTGTAAAGTGATTTTTATAAATGAATTAGTGTCAGATTTTTCAACTCGCCAAAACATCCAACACATGCAATAATTCCGCATTGATTTCCAAATGGTGTTTAGTGGCTTTTTCAAATGATGTTTTCGAGATCGATTGATTTACAATTCCAATCATCAAATTACTTTCTTTGTTGACAAGTGCTTCCACAGCTGCAAGACCCAAACGACTCGCCAAAACACGATCCATACAAGAAGGACTTCCACCTCGCTGAATGTGTCCCAAAGTTACTACGCGCATATCGAATTGTGGACATTTCTCTTTTACTTGCTTGGAAATCTCGTAAGCGCCACCAGCTTCATCGCCTTCAGCCACTACTACAATCATAGAAGATTTTTCGCGCTTCCAGTCTTTGTTTAATGTGGCAATTAAAGCATTTACATCCGTTAACGTTTCTGGAATAAGAATTCCTTCTGCGCCACCAGCAATTCCACTTCGAAGTGCAATCAAACCGGCATCGCGTCCCATCACTTCCACAAAAAACAAACGATTGTGTGAATCCGCAGTATCTCGAATTTTATCAATCGCTTCCATGGCTGTGTTTATTGCCGTATCGTAACCAATGCAAAAATCCGTTCCAAATAAATCATTGTCGATTGTACATGGAATTCCAACAATATTTACATCAAATTCACTCGAAATGATGGACGCACCTTTAAATGTACCATCACCACCCAAAACAATCAATCCGTCGATGTCGTTTTTTTGCAAGTTTTCAAAAGCAATTTTTCTGAATTCAGGATGCATAAAACGCTCACTTCTCGCTGATTTCAAAATAGTTCCACCACGTTGAATGATGTTGCTGACATCTGTAGAATTTAATTCTTTGATTTCATTGTCAATCAAACCATCATAACCGCGATAAATCCCAAACACACGACGATTATGGAATATTCCCGCGCGCACAATTGCTCGAATCGCAGCATTCATTCCTGGAGAATCGCCTCCTGATGTTAAAATGGCAATGTTTTTCATTTTTTCAAAGTTAAACTTTTCCAAAGTTAACTTATGCATAGGTTAAATCCTTATTTTTCTATTGATAAAGTTTTTATTGATACTAAAAATTAGCTGAATTCAATTCTGCTAAATGACCTACTAGAATTCAGCAATAAAAAAAATAAATGACGATTGAATAAGCTTTTGACCTTCATTTAGTGTTTCCTGAAAATAGGAAGTTTATTTCGGAAAATCTTCTGAAATCAGAAGCAGATATCCTTATTCTTGCTAAAGTTATACTAATGTTTTGATTCATCGATTATCACTAGGATTTCTTTAACTATTACTCTGATAATTTTTACTTTTACATATTGGATTCCTGGAAATCATGATTATTACAATTCTGATAATAACGAATGCAAAGTTGAATTGAATCAATACATTCGGTCGAATGTGTTTCTAGTAAATAATACTTGGGCAAATCAAGGTTCGGAAAATTTGGTTTCATCTACACTTTGGACAAAATTGATTCAGATAAAGCTAGTTTTACTTGACGAAGATTTAGCGGAATCCGAAGTGGCGGAAGGATTTATTTTATCAAATGCAGTAGTCACCTCTCCTTGCAGAGGCGAACTCAACGTCAGTTTAAAAAAAGAAGCTATTTTTGGTTTGAAGAAAATAATATCAAAATCGTTTTCCGAGGTGAAAATCGCCACAGTTGAACGGATTTTACATTCCTTGTACTGATCACCAGCATTACTCTTGTCGCGTTGCACTTTACTTTTCGAAGTAAAATTTATCGCGATTTACTGAACTTGCAGAAGTGAAGAATAGATTAAAGACAAAAACGGAGTACGTTTGGTAGTTGAAATGGAAAGTGACACAAAACGAGTTTTATCACTACTTCAGAAAGTAGCTGAGCTTTAACGAATCGTGTGTAAAGAATAAATCGTTATTGATTTTCAAGAAAAGATGATTGAATTAGCAGACCAAGAATACAATGTAGATATTAAAAAAATCGATTCCGGACCATCATCTTCAACTGTTACAACAGAGAAAAATCACCGTGAGTTTGAATTAGTTTTATAGTGCAATTGATTTTACAAAGCAAGGTTTTCATCATACTTTAAATTCTTAAAGTTTGTAACGATCTTAATTAGTAAATCCTTGTTTTAAACTAAATTATCGGCAGAGTTTCCGATCAATCAAAAATTAAGAATCAAGCCTCAAAAATCCTCACTATTTTTACGAGGAAATTTTTACGATGATAATAAAACGACAGCAACGTTACTTTCTTTCAATTCTCAGTGGTTTACTTCTAGTACTTTGTTTTCCATTTACAGGAAGTATCACTCCACTAATTTTTGTGGCTTTGATTCCATTGCTTTTTGTGGAGGATAGTATTTCAACCCAAAATCGTTCATCGGCGAATGTTTTTTTACACGCTTACCTTACCTTTTTTATCTACAATTTAGGAACAACTTTTTGGATTTGGAATTCTACGGAAGTCGGTGGAGTACTTGCTTTTGTATTTAATTCTTTACTGATGTCTTTGGCTTTTCAAAGTTTTCATTTTGCTAAGAAACACATCGGAAGAAAGGAAGGTTATATTTCGCTTTTAATTATTTGGACAGCTTTTGAATACGCTCATTTTAACTGGGAACTTTCGTGGCCTTGGTTGGCTTTTGGAGATACTTTTTCCATACGAACGAATTGGATTCAATGGTATGAATATGTTGGCGTTTTGGGTGGAACACTTTGGGTTTTAGTAGTGAATTTATTACTATTTCTAGGGCTCAAAAAACATTTAGAACAAGCCGAAAACAAAAAAGTAAAACGTAATTTCTTCGTGATAGCAAGTTTAATTCTCGTTTTTCCAATCGCTTATTCGTATTGGATGTTACAAAGTCCTTACTTGAAAGGAAAAACGCTTGAAGTTGTTCTAGTGCAACCAAATATTGATCCTTACAATGAGAAATTTAGCCCAAATTCAACGGTAGAAGCTCAACTAAATAAATTTTTTGATCTTGCCGATAAGAAAGTAACGAAGAAGACTGATTTATTGATTGGTCCAGAAACAGCCATTTCGCAAGGATTCTTTGAGCCAGATTTAAAGTATTTTAAGTTCTATCAGTTGATGCAAGAACGTTTATCGCGCTATTCTAAAACAGAACTTCTAATTGGTGCATCTACAGCACTTGCTTTCAAAAAGAAGGTTTCAAGAGCTACTTTACCACTTGGTAATGGAAATGGTTTTTACGAAAGTTACAACACCTCTTTATTCGTCCCGAAGTTTGGTAAACATAGTTTTATCCATAAATCAAAGTTGGTTTTAGGAGTTGAAAAATTACCTTTCTCGAATTATTTTCCGTTTTTGGAAGAGTTGGCAATAAGTAATGGTGGAACTTCTGGAACTTTAGGAATCGAAGCGTATCCGAAAAACTTTAAAACGAAAAATTCGATTATCGCCCCTATTGTTTGCTATGAATCAATTTACGGTGAGTTTGTTTCTCAGCAAGTGCTAACTGGTGCTGAATTGTTATGTATCATCACGAATGATGGCTGGTGGAAAGATACTCCAGGATACAAACAGCATTTTAGTTTTGCGCGTTTAAGGGCAATTGAAAACAGACGTTGGGTAGTTCGTTCAGCGAATACAGGTACAAGTGGCGTTATCAATGAAAAAGGCGAAGTTTTGCAAACGACATATTGGTGGGTTCCTGCGGTAATCAAAGCAGAAGTGCAATTGTCAAAAAAGCAAACGATTTACGCTACTTATGGTGATTTCATTGGACGAAGTTTTGCATTCGTGGCAGTTCTTTTATTGATTTTCGCATTGAAAAACAAAATCCGACCGTTGGGGAAATAATTTTTTACAAAAAATATTTATAAAAAGCCACCACATTTATTTTTATCTCATCTAGTTGGATTGTTTCTTCTTTATCAAAAGTGATGATTGTTCCTTCCGATACTTTCAAAAAGCGACAAGCTTCCACTAAGCCTCGAAGTTCACGTTTTTTAGTGTCAGAATCCTCTAATTGATATGCAACTTGAATAGGGTAGAAGCTGCCTTCTTTCTCAAGGATGAAATCGCATTCGTATTTCGATTTGAAATAGAAAAGTTTGTTACCTTGTTTCAGTAATTCAAGGAAAACCATATTCTCAAACAGTTTACCGTTGTTTTTGGAAACTGAAAATTCAATTGCTGAAAGTAAACCTGTGTCGATAACATACGTTTTCTTTTCGCTTTTTGCTTGTTTTATTTCGGAGTAGTCAAACTTGTCTATTGATTGTGTTAAAAATACAGCGTTGCAATGGTCGTAAAATTCATATAAATAGTTATTACTTATTTTATATCCCATTGATTTTAAGTCTCTAAACGTTTTATTGATGGAAAACGGAACTGTGACACTTGCAAATATCTTCTTGATAAAAAAACGAAGAACGTCGATCGCGCGCACATTATAGCGTTCCACAACGTCGCGAAACATCATCACGTTAAAGTATTCTTGTAATAATTTTATACGCGTTGGTTTTTCGAGTACTATCGTTTCTGCAAAACCACCGTTGTACATAAATTCTCCTGCGTAGTGGATGAGTTTGCTTCTTTGTTGCTGTGTTTTTGTGGTTTTTTCAACGTTCAAGGCGTTGAGGTATTCACGAAAACTCAATGGAAAAACAGTATAACTCAAGGATCGACCTCGTAAGGCAGTTGCTATTTCACTACTCAATAATTTTGCGTTTGAACCTGTGATATAGATGTTTCTAGTTTTCGTATCATAAACGCGTCGTATGAATTTCTCCCAACCTGTTACATTTTGTATTTCATCAAAAAAGAGATGCGTATTTTCCCATTCTAAGTCGGGATATAGTTCATTAAATGCCTGAAGGATAAAATCTAATTCATCTGTTTCAGCTCGTAATCGCTCATCTTCAAAATTGATGAAAAGTATATTTTTACGTTCAACTCCGCTGTCAAGTAATTGATTTATAAGTTGATACAATAAGTATGTCTTTCCGCTTCGACGAGCACCTATTAGGCTGATTATTAATTTTGTGTTTAATGGTATTGTTTGTTCGCGTAAAAAACCGCTCTTGAAATTTAGCGTTTGATTCTCTGCTATTACCTCTTTGAAACGTTCTTTCATTGTTGCTATTTACTTTTTTTTACGAAACAAATATACAATTATTTAGTTTAAAAAAGTAAATTTAATTGAAATTATTCGTAAATTATAACATACAAAGTATAAAAAGTTTCGTAAAATAAACGAAAATATTTTAGTTTTTGTTTCAATTTGAGAAATACAGCTTTGAATTCTATATCAACTGAATGAACACTTTCAATGACTAATTTTGAACGCTTCTTGACATTGGCATTTTATTTTTCTCTTTTATCCCGATAGTTATCGGGACCTAACTTTTCACTTTTATCCGCCGGGGCGGACTAAACTTTCCACTTTCAGTTATCACTTCTCAACTTATTTCATTTTCAAAAGTTATCTTTGCACATTAAAACAAAAACAAAACATGAGTCATTCTGAACTTTCTGAACAAGAAATCTTACGACGCGAGTCACTTCAAAAATTACGCGATTTGGGAATTGATCCTTATCCAGCGGCACTTTATCCTGTTAGCGATTATGCAACGGACATCAAGCAGAATTTTGAAGACGGTAAGCAGGTTTGTTTGGCAGGTAGAATGATGAGCCAACGTGTGATGGGAAAAGCTTCTTTCGCTGAGTTACAAGACGCGTCAGGAAGAATTCAAGTGTATTTTAACCGCGACGAAATTTGTCTAGGAGAAGATAAAACGCTTTACAATGAAGTGTTTAAGAAATTATTGGATTTAGGTGATTTCATTGGCGTGAAAGGTTACGTTTTCAAAACGCAAGTAGGGGAGACCTCCGTTCACGTGCACGAATTTACGGTTTTGAGTAAAGCGTTACGTCCCTTGCCATTACCAAAAACAGATGCGGAAGGAAATGTGCACGATGCGTTTACGGATGCTGAATTACGCTACCGCCAACGTTATGTGGATTTGGTAGTGAATCCAAAAGTGAAGGATACGTTCATCAAACGTTCTAAGACAATTGGTTCGATGCGTCGCTTTTTTGATGGCTATGGTTATTTAGAAGTAGAAACTCCGATTCTTCAACCGATTCCAGGTGGAGCAGCGGCACGTCCATTTATCACGCATCACAACGCATTGGATATGCCATTGTATTTGAGAATTGCTAACGAATTGTATCTAAAAAGATTGATTGTTGGTGGTTTTGATGGTGTTTATGAATTCGCAAAAGATTTCCGCAACGAAGGAATGGACCGCACTCACAATCCAGAATTTACGGTGATGGAAATTTATGTTTCCTACAAAGATTACAACTGGATGATGGATTTCACAGAGAAAATGATCGAGCGTGTTGCCTTAGACGTTTGTGGAACGACAGAAATAAAAGTGGGCGACAAAGAAATCTCGTTGAAAGCACCATTTGCACGTGTTACGATGCGCGAAGCGATTTTGCATTTTACCGGTTTTGATATCAATGGAAAAACGGAAGAGGAACTGCGTGCGGCTTGTCAAAGTATGGGAATTGAAACGACTCCTTCGATGGGTAAAGGAAAATTGATTGATGAATTGTTCGGTGAGAAATGCGAAGGAAACTACATTCAACCAACGTTTATCACAGATTATCCGATTGAAATGTCGCCGTTGTGTAAACGTCACCGCGAAAATCCAGAGTTGACAGAGCGTTTTGAGTTGATGGTGAACGGAAAAGAAATTGCGAATGCGTATTCTGAGTTGAATGATCCAATCGATCAACGTGAGCGTTTTGAAGAGCAATTAGGTTTATCTGAAAAAGGTGATGACGAAGCAATGTTTATCGACCAAGATTTCTTGCGTGCATTGGAATACGGAATGCCACCAACCTCAGGAATGGGAATTGGAATCGACCGTTTGGTGATGTTGTTGACGAATAATTCTTCGATTCAAGAAGTGTTGTTCTTCCCTCAAATGCGTCCTGAAACAAAATCGGTAAAAATCGAACTGAACGACAACGAAAAAGCGATATTTGATGTAATGAAAGTTGAAAAAGAGCTGGAATTACCTGAATTGAGAGCTAAATTTGAAATGAGTAACAAAGCGTGGGATACGAGTATTAAAACGTTGACGAAAAATAATTTAGTAAAAGTTACGAAGGAAGGGGAAAGGTTGATTATAAAGATTACAGAATAGAAAATTACAAATTGCAGATTAATTTTCAAATTAACACATTTTCAAATTTTCAAATATTCGTTCTCTCATTTCCCATTCCCTCATTTCTCATAAAGTCCTAACGTCTTAAAATCCTAACATTCTAAAGTCCCCAATATGAAAACAAAAGAAGAAATAGTAGAAAACTGGTTACCACGTTACACGGGGAAAAAACTAGAAGAATTCGGGCAGTATATTTTGCTAACGAACTTTGGTGGTTATGTAAAAATGTTTGCTGAGAAATACAACGTTGAAATTGACGGGCAAGAACGTCCGATGCAGTCTGCAACAGCAGAAGGAATAACGATTATCAATTTCAGCATGGGAAGCGCAATGGCAGCAACAATAATGGATTTGTTGTCAGCGATTCAACCGAAAGCGGTACTTTTCTTAGGGAAATGTGGTGGATTGAAAAAGAAAAATCAAATTGGCGATTTAATCTTGCCGATAGCAGCGATTCGTGGGGAAGGAACATCGAATGATTATTTTCCAGCGGAAGTTCCTGCTTTGCCATCGTTTAATCTTCAAAAAGCAATTTCGTACACCATTCGTTTGGCTGGAAGAGATTATTGGACAGGAACAGTTTACACGACAAATAGACGCGTTTGGGAACACGACGAAGCTTTTAAAGAATATTTGCGTACGATTCGTGCAATGGCAATCGATATGGAAACTGCGACGATTTTTAGTGTTGGATTTTACAATGAAATTCCTGTTGGGGCTTTGCTTTTAGTGAGTGACCAACCAATGATTCCTGATGGTGTGAAAACAGAAGCAAGCGATGCGAAAGTAACAACAGAATACGTTGACGATCATTTGAATATCGGTATCAATTCCTTGAAAGAAATTCAAAATTCTGGAAATTCAGTGAAGCATTTGAAGTTTTAGAAAAATGCTCTAACTTCCATTCCTCCGCTGTGAATTGTGCGGGTATTTTCTGATTTACGTCCCAAATATTGAATGGTCATTTGTAAGTTTTTGGAAATTGTTCGTTGATAGCCAAAATTCCAAGTGTAATTCACTCCAGGACGAAGCGATTCTAATAACTCAAACCCAATTGCCGAGTTTGGATTTCCATCAAAATTTAATTGAATAGTTTTAAATTCTCCTTGTAAACTACCTTTTTCCGTTTGATTAAATTTCAAGTTGCTACCAATTTCTAACAATGAACACGTTTCGCCACCAAGATTTTGAGCATTCACTTTATTGCCAATTCTACTGTCAATTCCAATTCTAAAATTTGTGGAAGGCTGATAATTCAAACTCGGCTGAATAAACTGAAAACGATAATCATAATTTCTACCAACTGTATAATCGGCAGCAGAGAGTTTTTCGCCACTTTGAGCTTTCGTTTCAATTGAAAATTTTGGTGTCAAATTCCAGCGAATGGAAATATCGTGGGAAGCGTTTTTTCGGGAATCAAAACCACTTGCCAATAAATTTTTCGTGCGCGAATCTTGAAAGGTATATTCGGCAGTAATCACACTCGACGTACGATTGAAAAATAAGGTGTTGCGAACAGTTGAACCAGCACTTACAAGTCTAATGTCTTCAACGTCAGTCGCGAAAGGATTAAAAGCAGTATTGATATCGAAGGCATTCAATTTTCGATTGATGCGTAAACGCGCTTGATTGGAGAAAAGTGAAAGTACTTTTAAAACACCTTTTTTAGCACTCCACAATTTTTCTGGTCGCCAAAAAACACTTTGATTAAACTCGTTGGAATAGGTTTTTACGTATTCGTTGCTCGGTGTAAAAATGCGAATATAACTCGCTTGATCGACGAATTGTGCGATTTCAAATTCATTCAAGTCCTTGATTCCGTCGCTGTTATAATCTACCCAAGTATAAATTCCTTGACCATCGTTCACTTTTAAATATTGAAAAGTTCTTTTCTGTTCTAAACCAGAACCAACTTCGTAAAAGGTAGTTAAGGTCAAAGCTGATTTCCACCAGCGTGCTTCGTAGTCAAAACGTCCAACTAAAGAATTTTCAGGAGATTGTTGGAGTAGGAGAGAGTCTTTGATTTTCAAGGAACGATAAGCGGTTAGAATGGTTAGTTTTTGATTTTTCAGCGACAATAAATTAATTTCTCCACCAGCAGTTGTCGCTTTTGCAACCCCCACTAAATCAACTGAATCTGCTTTTTGATCGTAGCGTTCGCGGTAGATAATTTTATAAGAATTCCCGCTTGAATCGCCTCTTGAAATGAAAAATTGTTGATCGTAAAATTGATAACTTGTGGTTTGAATTGTCGCATTCGTCCCTCTAAAAAGATTGTATTCGTGGTCGTCAATAAAACCAATTCTGAACAATTTAAAATCTTTTGAAATGCTTGCTCGATGTCGTATAAATTGATTACTTTGGTTTAAAAATGTAGTATTTTCATTCGATTTCAAGGCGCTACCATCCCATTTTAAATTCCAGCCTTTTTGATTCCAATTTCCCTCTGTTGCAATTCGATTTCCTTGATATTGATTACTTATCGAATAACGTTGACCTTCCAAATTTATCCTTCCAAAGTCTTTGTTTTTGATTGTTGTGCCCACATTTGCACTTAATTGCTGACCAATAAAACCTTTGTTTCTAGTGTTCCAATCTCTATCAAATTCCACTTTTCGATACTGTTCAATAGGACTAAAGTTTGTGCTTAAATATTCGATTTCTGCTTTGCTTTCGAGTTGCCACTTAGAAATGGAATCTTTCCCGAAATTTAATTTATGCAATACACGCGTCATTTGTGCAAAGCCTTGATCGTTTTCTTTTTGGATTTTAGAAAAAGTGTTTACATCGTTGTTAGAGAGCGCACTTTCTGTTTCAATACTCAAGGATTTCGATAGTTTAAAAAGTCCACCTGCGCTAATAACTTGCTTTTGTTTTGGCGTAATAATTAATCGAGCAGGAGCATAATTTCCTTGAGAAATTCCATTTACTGGAGCAATCCATTTATACACTTTTCCAAGCGCATTATAGGAATCAAGAATGTAATCACCATTGTTTTGCCCCACCAATTGAAAACTCGCGCGGTATTTTGCATCGGCTGGCAAAACGCTATAAACCAAAACGGAATCATAGCCTAACGAATCAGTAAGTCGATACAAAATCTGATTTTCAATAAAGCCAACAGAGTCAATACTATTAATTTGTGCTTGACTTAAATCGTCGCCAATTTGTCCGAGATAGAATTTTTGAGAGGGGCTTAAGGTTTGTTGCAACGATTGATTTTTGGCATCTTGCTCACTGTAAACATTGAACCATAAATCGACTTTTTTACTTGTAAAAGTTGTTGAATTTTGCACTAACGACCTTGCATAATTTTGATCTGAATATTGAAATTCAACCACAATTCGTGTGTCTTTTGTGATTTGATTGCGAGAAGTAAACGTCAATTCAGAAGAATTATAATCAATTACATAATCAAATTCTTGACCTCGAACCAATAATTTTCCGTCGATGTAAACACGTTCTGTTCCTGCAAGAATGAGAATAAAAGGTTCATTTTCGCTTCCCACCAACCGATAAGGTCCTTGATTGGCCTCAATTCCTTGAATGATTTGACGGTTGAATTTACCTTTTGAAAGTGCCCCACTGATTTGAGTTTGTAATTTATTTCCTTTGGGTGTCAGCCACGAATATTCGCCAGTTAAACCTTGCGCTCGTTTTTTATAAGTCAGAAAATAACCTGTTGGT
This sequence comes from Chitinophaga pinensis, assembly GCA_943324565.2. Taxonomy (GTDB): domain Bacteria; phylum Bacteroidota; class Bacteroidia; order Flavobacteriales_D; family Crocinitomicaceae; genus UBA952. The sequence continues at coordinate 19,708 of CALPMC020000045.1, forward strand.
TTCGAAAGCCAAAAATCTCCTGCAACAACTTTGAGATTATCGTTGTAAACTTGAATAAAAACTTGGTCAAATTCCTGTAGTTTATTCGTGTTTCCGTCTGGTTGAATCGGTAAATTAGCATCTGAAACCGAAGCAATAACTTTGAGATTAGGTGCAATATTCCCTGTTAATTCAAGGTTTAAAGATGAGTTTACACCCAAATCTTGATTGTTTCCAAATGAAACACCACGCGAAATACTTCCGTTTTTCGTTAGATCTGAACCACCAAAAATATCGTTGACCGTATACGTATTTTCAATTTTAAATTTATCTCGATCACCTTTGTTTTCTTGGTAAATGATAGTTGTGTCGCGCTTTTTTATTGTTTTATTAAATTCAAAAGGAAGCACTTGATAGCTAAATGTTAGCGTATCCGTTCTGTTTTTGTTAAGCTTAAAGCTGTTGGTTGAATAATTAAAATCGTACTCATTTTTAGAGAGCGTATCTTTTCCTGCCAAGACCACGAATGAGTTTGGATAAATTGTAAGCGTATCGATTTGGAAAGTTTCTTTGCTTGCAACTTTTTGAAATTGTCGTTTACTTGAAAACTGAGCCGATGATAGAAAAGGCAAAAGACTGAGTAAAAAAGCAAAAAATAATTTAGATCCAAACGTCATTCTACACGAAGATACAAGCTGTGAAGTTAATAACGTTTCTAAAGCGAATAATTGTGTGATTAATTCAAAACTTGCAAAAGTTAAGGTGTAAATTTTAGATTTTGTAAAATACACACCACTACTATTTACATTGATTGAAAATCTTTAGTTCAACATTAATCATTCAACATTCAAAATTCCCATCAATTTCTCTTCCAATCCAAACCTCTTGATTTTGTATATGGAATTGGAACAGTTGCTAATTTCGCTTCCAAAGCTTCCAAACGTTTAATCATATCGTTTAATTTAACTCTCAAAGCGGCGTATTCTTCTTCCGCAATTGCTTTATTGGCTTTATGCGTATTAGAAACTCCTGCAGTATTATCATACAATTGATATTCAACCATATTCAAGCGATCGCTCAAACTTGGCGCTGTTTCGAATTCGTGTTTTGAACGAAGACGGTCTCCCCAAAGCAAAAGCGAACATTCATCATAGCTAATTTTCAAGGCTTTCACTTCTTTCAAAAGACTTAAATCTGCATTTGGATAATTGGTGATAGCATCTTGAAGTAAGTTCAAAATTTCATTGGTCTCACGCAATACGCGACCAACACCGCTTACTTTTCTGTTCAATTCTGCTACTTCACTTCTGAAGGCTGTTAGTTCTGCTGGGTTTTTAGCTAACAAAGTTTGATTGTTTAAACCTTTTACAACGAATTGTTGCTTTTCGACTAACGTTTCAACAACATCATTTTTCACTAAAGTTACCGATAAACTATAATTTCCTGGTGTAACCAAAAATCCATTTCCGCCACTGTTAATTGGGTTTGTTGAATTTGTTCTCAAGTTCCAATTAAGTTTATTGATTCCATTCGAAGCTTTAGAAGACATTCGTTTAATTTCTTTTCCGTTTGCATCGAAAATCAACCAAATTAATTGAGCAGCTTGATCTTGTTCTTCTTTTCTCAATTCATCAAAACTTGGGTAAGTCACATCTTTTTTGTCTTTTTCCAATGCTTTTTCTTTGTCTTGACGTATTTCTTTCAAGGTTTTAAATTCATCTTTTAGATGCAAATAGAACGTTGCACCAAATTCTGGATTTTTCGCTGACCACATATTATGTCCTTGAAAACCTGTTCCTTCCAAGCCAAGTGGATCAGCTGGAACGTATAATAAAGCTGGTTTTATTGAAAACAAATGTGCTTTTTTATCTAAGTTTTCTTTCTTCAATTCGCGTAAAGGTGCATAATTGTCTAACACATAAAATCCGCGACCAAAAGTGGCTGCAACTAAATCATTTTCTCGCTTTTGAATGTCTAAGTCGTAAACTGCAATTGTTGGTAAACCTGCTAATTTCGTCCAGTTTGTTCCACCGTCATTTGAGAAAAACGCACCAAATTCAGTTCCTACGAATAATAAATTTGGATCAACGTAATCTTGTTTGATACAGTAAACATTTCCGCGCGTTGGTAAATTTCCAACGATTGAAGTCCACGTTTTTCCTTTATCTGATGATTTCAATAAATAAGGTTTAAAGTCACCTTGACGTTGTGAATTAAAGGCAGCGAAAACTACATTTTCATCGTGAACAGAAGCCGTCAACATATTTACTCTTGTATTGCTTGGCACGGTCGGAAAAACACCAAGTTTATTCCAGTTTTGACCGTCGTTTTCAGAAACTTGAATCAATCCATCATCTGTCCCAACGTATAATAAACCTTTTTTCTTCGGTGATTCATCCAAAGCCACAATGTTGCCATAAATGGTTGTTGAAGCGTTTTTCATCACCGCATCAATTGTCCAAACTTGCCCCATAACTTTGTCTTTATTACGATCAATTTGCTGGGTTAAATCAGGAGAAATTGTTTGCCAATCATCTCCACGATTTGAAGATTTGAATAGTTTATTGGCTGCAAAATACAAAGTTGAAGCATCGTGTGAAGACACAATTAAAGGAGCATCCCAATTCCAACGGTAGGCAGCTTCACCTTTTACTGGCATTGGCTGAATTGGAACTTTTTCCCCAGAAACTTTGTCGTAACGAACCAACCAACCATATTGTGCTTGTGCATAAGCGATGTTTGGATTCGACCAATCTGTTGCCGATTCAAAACCATCTCCTCCATTTGTGATGAACCAATCTGAGTTTAAAATTCCTGCAGCATTATTAGTCGCAGCTGGTCCACCCATACTATTATTGTCTTGTGTTCCACCGTAAATGTTGTAGAAAGGAGAAGCGTTATCAGTTGTTACTTTGTAAAATTGAATGATTGGTAAATTGGCGTAGTAAAACCACTCTTTTGCGTGAGAATACGTTTCGTAAACGCCACCATCACAACCAACTAACCAATGGTCGGTATTGCTTGGGTCAATCCAAATGCAATGATTATCAACGTGTTTGTTTGATTCTCCTGTTTGTTTAAATGTTTTACCTCCATCCTCGCTATGGTGTAAATAAGTGTCCATTGCGAAGATTTTATTTTTGTCATTTGGGTCGCAAATTATTTCTTGATAGTAGTTTCCGCTTGTATTAAAATCGCCTTGTTTAGACCAATTTTCACCTTTGTTCGTAGAGCGGTACAAACCACCTTTTCCATATCTTCCTTCAACGATTGCATAAACATAATTTTCATCAACTGGTGAAACAGCGATTCCAATTCTTCCCATATCCGACTTAGGTAAACCAGCAGCAATTTCTTTCCAAGTTTTACCGCCATCTGTTGATTTATAAAGTGTTGATTCTGGTCCTCCACCGATATAAGTAGCTTCGGTTCTTCTACGTTGATGTGCTGAAGCGTAAAGAATTTCAGGATTCGTTGGGTCAATAGCGATTTCAGCAATTCCAGTTTCGTTTGAAACAAAGAGCGTTCGTTCCCAAGTTTTACCACCATCAGTCGTTTTGTAAACGCCCCGTTCTCCACCTGCACTCCAAACTGGACCATAAACTGCTACCCAAACGATGTTTTCGTTTGTTGGGTGAATGATAATATTTCCAATGTGTTCGCTTAATTTTAAACCCATATTGGTGAAGGATTTACCTCCATCTAAGGATTTGTAAACACCATCGCCATAAGCTACCGAACGTTGATTGTTATTTTCTCCAGTTCCAACCCAAACGGTATTTGGATTTGACGGCGCTAATTCAACACAAGCAATGGAATAGGAACCATAATTATCAAAAATGGGAGAAAAAGTAATTCCGTGATTAGCCGTAAACCAAACACCACCAGAAGCTGCGGCAACATACCACATATCTTTGTTTTTCGGATGAACCGCAATATCCGCAACGCGACCAGAAGTTAAAGCTGGACCAACCATTCGAAAGGAAAGACTAGAAACCGTTCCTGCATCAAAGATAGGTTTTGGAGTTGTTGGTGTAGTTGTGGTTTTAGTTGTTTTTTGTGCTGTTGCCAATGATGAAACAAGGACAGCAAAAAGGAATATTTTTCTCATAATTATAATTCAATGG
>CALPMC020000046.1 GCA_943324565.2 Chitinophaga pinensis
TGAAAGGAATTGAGTTTTATTCAATTGAATACGACCGTTCTTTGGTTTTTCCAAATCGAAGTGGAAAATTACAAGTGGATCCATTTAAACTGATTCTCAAACGTGGTTTTGAAGGAATGCCAATTGTTTCCACTGGTGCAAGTGTGGAAGTTCTACCGCTTCCTGCCAATGCTCCATCTTCGTTCATCGGAATGGTTGGAAAACTTACAATGACTCAAAAATTAAGTCAAACAGAAGTGAAAAAAGGCGATGTTGTTAAGCTCAACGTTACGCTTGATGGAGTTGGTAATATGCACAATATCAACACCCCAAATTTACAACTACCAAAAGGTGTTACTTTATATGGTGACCCAAAGATTGACGAAAATTATATTTTCACCGCTAATGGTGCAGAAGGAACAATTAATTATGAATATACGTTGCAAATAAACAAAGAGGGTTCGTTTGACTTGCCTGATTTAAAAGTTGCTTACTTTGACCCGAAATTAGAGAAATACATAGTTCTAAAAGAAAGTTTAGGTAAATTGAACGGTCCTGAAATTCAGAATATGTCAAAAACTTCAGGAAGCACACAATTAATCTCAGAAGCAAAACAAGAAGACAAAAAAGAAGCAAATGATGTTGGTTCTAATTTAATAAAATCACCTGTTCTTTGGGTTTCTGTTTTTTCATTCCTTGCAATCGCAGCATTGATTGGTTTCTCACTAAAATTCAAGGATAAAAATCCAGTTGTTCAAGCGGTAAAAACAAGTTCTGTTAGTGCTCCAACAATTTTTTCAACTCCAGAAAAAAAGTCTAGTTGGATTGAAGTAGATATTGAAATTCAAAACGCAGCGCAACTAATTGCTTCAGGCGATGGAAAACAAGCGGCTCAAAGTCTTGAAAACGCAATTTGTAAATCAGCTGGAATTGCTTTAGATGTTGCTCCTCAAGGTAAATCGAAAGAAGCTTTAGTTGAAATGATGCGCGAGAAATACTGTGGAAATCTCAATTGCGACAAACTGAAAGCACTTGTTCAAAATTGCCAAAATTCTCGCTATGGCTTTGGTCTAACCGCAAGTGAAGAACAAGAATTACTAAATTCCACGAAGGAAATTGTGGGTGAGATTAAGAAATTGGTAAGGAGTTAGTTGACTAAGTCTGCATTATTCGATAGCCTTTTTCATTCCTTGCGAATTATGTACTAACTTTAACTTTCATAAATTGAAGTCATGTCGAAAATAGCTTTAGTCTTTTCCTTTTTGATTGGTTCTTACTTTTCGATGGCTCAATTTCAATTCGATTTCAAACAATCTTTACCGGTAATTAAAGCAGGAAATACTTTGAAAATGCCTTGGACTGGAGGATTAAATTACGTGCAAATTTCACAGCTCGATGTTGACTTTGATGGCGATTTAGATTTATTTGTGTTTGACAGAAGCAGCGATGAAATCCGCATTTTTAAGCAAGTGGAAATCAATAATGTAAAAACATACGAATTTGCACCAATGGCTTACTTGCAATTCCCAACTGATTTGCGTTATCGCGTTCAAATTTTAGATTATAACCAAGATGGAAAAAACGACATTTTTACTTATGGAATTGGTGGAATGAAAGTTTATAAAAACATCGGAAACGCACAAGAAGGATTGAAATGGGAATTAGCAAAATCACTACTTTATTCGGATTATAACGGTTCAGAATTGAATTTATATGTGAGTTCGAGTGACATTCCTGCGATTGTTGATGTAGAGAATGATGGCGATTTAGATTTTTTGACTTTCCATATCGGAGGTGAACATTTGCAATACCATCAAAATCAGAGCATGGATCTTTATGGACACGCTGATTCATTGGTTTTTGTATTGAAAAACGAATGTTGGGGAGGATTCAAAGAAGATGTGAATTCTAATTCGGTGATACTAAATGACCCAACTGCTCCCTGTGCGATAGGCAATGTTCCTGATGCGCAAAAAAGTAAACAAGAAAACGAAAAAGCACATGCAGGATCTACTGTCTTGGCGCTTGACATCGATGGTTCAGGGGTGAAAGATTTGATTTTAGGTGATGTTGCTTATCCGAATATGAACTTACTTATTAACGGAGGAACAGCGCCAAATACGAATTCATTGCTGATTTCTGCGGATGTGAATTTTCCCTCTAATTCAACACCAATAAATATGCAATTGTTCCCAGCAGCTTTTTGGGAGGATGTTGATTTTGATGGCAAAAAAGATTTGATTGTTGCACCTAATGCAAAGAACGCTTCTGAAAATGAAACGAGTGTGATGAAGTACCGAAATTCAGGAACGAATAGCAATCCCAATTTTATTTTTGAGACGAAAAGTTTCTTGCAAAGCGAAATGATTGAACACGGCACCGCTTCTGTTCCAGTTTTGGTTGACATCAACAACGACGGACTTTTGGATTTATTTGTGGCTAATTATTATTCCTACAGACCAACGCTTTCAAAATACAGTAGAATCGCATATTACCGCAACACAGGCACAAGCACAGAACCAAAATTCACCTATATCGAAAATGATTTTTTAAACCTTTCTTCAACGAATTATGGCTTAAAAATCACTCCAACTTTTGGGGATTTAGATGGCGACTCAAAGAAAGATTTATTGATTGGCTTGGAAAATGGAACTTTGGTTTATTATAAAAATACGACTACAGGTTCAAATCCGACTTTCGCAAATCCTGTTTTGAATTATACGGACATGGCTGGTGAAATTATCAATATGGGTCAATTTGCAGCACCTCAACTTTTTGATTTGAACAAAGATGGAAAATTGGATTTAATTATTGGAAAGAAAACAGGAGAACTTGTTTATTATAAAAACATTGGAACGACTACAAATCCGCAATTTGAGCTTCAAAACAGCAATTTAGGAGGAATTGATGTAGCAACCACAAATCCTGATGGTTTTCCAATCCCAAACTTTTTTAGTTACAACGACACCACTTATTTAATGTTGGGAGCTTATGACGGAGCTATTCGTTTTTATGATTCGATTGATTTAAACTTAACAAGTGGTTCAACTTTTCGTTTGAGAACCTTTAATTTTCTTGGCTTGCAAAAAGAAATTGGAACCTTTAGCGCTTGTGCTGTTACCGATATTGATGCAAACGGAAAATTAGATTTATTCGTTGGTCAAGATTTAGGTGGAATTTTCCATTTGGAACATACAGAAGGTAGCAATTTAGGAATCAACGAAAATCAAAGTTTTCCTAAAATTAGTGTGTTCCCAAATCCATTTGAAAACGAAATAACCATAAAATCTTCCATCGAAGAAGAACTCGAAATCTTTAATTATTTGGGACAAAAAGTGGAAGTACGTAAAATCGAAATTGGAGAGAATAAGTTAAATTTCACGCATAGTTCTAGCGGAATTTACTTGTTGAAATTCAAAAACTCAGGACGAGTTGTGAAGTTGATTTGTTCTGTAAAAAACTGATAAACACTCAATAGGTTTTATGTTTTTTTTTTGGAGATTTTAATTCATATTATTAGGTGAATTTTCATACATAAAACCATATTGAAAAACCAAAATAATCGAGTTTAGCTTTCATACCTGAAACATAAATTAACAGCTATTACCAACAAATAGAACTGTAACCAATAATAATCATTAGCGAACATTTTTGGCCTTGAATTTCTAGGTTTTAGCTACTTAACTGAAACTGTTGATTTTTAGAATTTCTGTAAGAACATTCTTGAAAAATTTCAGTTTCAGAAAGAAGTTAAAATTGTTCGCAACGAGTTATAACTATTTACAGAACAAATATTTGCGAACAAAAAGAAATTCAGAGCCTTGATTTTTACCTTCGGTGCTGCTTGCGCGGTGATTCTTTTGATCAAGCAAAAGAATGGCAAAAAAGATGAAAGTTAAACCTTTAATTTAAACAGAAATTTGATTAGAAGTTAGAATACGATGACCAATATTTTTTTTTCTTCATAAAAAATCCACTTTAATCATCCCCACTTTTCGTACTTTTCTTTCCGTTGAAATAGAATGTGTAACCAAATCCAACTGTTAGAAAGGAATTTGACTTTGCCAATTCAGCTTGTGTATAGCCTGTATTTGAATCAATTCCAATCATTTCAGGCGTAAAGGAATAGCCATAAAACGGATATGAAATAATGAAACGATACGAAGCATTAACATCTGAAGCTAACACGAATGCAATTGTAGGTTCAATTACCAAAGCTTGTTTACGTTCAAACCGGATTCCTTTTGCGCGCAATAAATCGGTGTTAGCATAGCTTTCTAAATAGCCTACTTTTATTCCAATATCCGTCCCGATTAAATCTGTCCAGAATTTCTCGTGACTAATCTTTAAATAGCCTGCACCTGAATGAATACCTCCGAAAACTTTCTGAGAAACGCGAAATTCGTTAATATTGAAATACGTGTAATGAAGTCCAACGCCAAAAGCTAATCCAAATTTCGTTGCAAACTGATACTGTGGTGCAACACAAACTAAACCTTGCATGATGTCTTTGTTTGCCTTGTTAGTAAATGAATTTGGAAGTCCTATCTCAAAAGTGAAAGAGTCATCAAACTCTATTTGCGCAAAGCTTGTTTGAACAAAAAAGGTGAACATTAAAATGCGAAATACTGCTTTCATGGATTGATAACGTTTAATAATTTACTTTCTTATGCGAGCAGACCATTTACGATAGCTGTTTTTTGTAAAATTGACAATCTCAGGTTCTAAGTTAAATAACCAAATCGGGACAATAAAGCCAATCAACACAACGAATTCCTTCACTCCTATCGCTAGCCAAACGTTCCAATCATTAAACAATTCGTAATAATTAAAAGTTACAGCCAACAAAACATTGAGAGAAAATAAACCAATTAGTTTGATTTGTTTTATATTAAATGGTTGCAAGCCAAACAAATAATAAACAAAACCGCAACGAAGCACATTGTAAGCGACATAAGCAAAACTAGTTGAAATTGCAGCGCCATCAATGCCATATTTTGGAATCAATAGCTTGTTTAAAAAGTAAACCATTGAACATAAAATGATAGTGAAAATAAGGTCGTATCGGAATTTCTTAGAAGTAGAGAAAATCGTTCCATTCAATCCGCTGTACATGTCAAATATTTTACCAACCATCAGAATAACAAATACGTTTATCCCTGATTTATAAGCTGGTATGAAAGAAAATAACTCGTTAATTGGCAAGTAAATCACTAAAAAACCAAGTAAGCCAATAATTAAACCTATCGAAGACGATTTTTGATAAATATCTAACATCCCAATCATATCTTTAGCTTGCCAATATTTCGCAACCAAAGTAGAACTTACCCGCACAATTGAGCGATAGGGAACCATGAGCGCACTTGTCAAATAAATAATGGTCGTGTAAACCCCAGTGGCCTCCAAACCAATATACGAAGCTATCATCATCGCGTCCATTGAAATTACAAGCAAAGTGGCCAAACTATTCAAGTAACTCATCATGCTGAAATACACCAAGATTCTTCTAAATCTACGTGGAACAGTGATGGATCGCAATGAAAACTTCAATTCTTTCAAGCGAATCAAATAAATCAATAAAACTGTACACGGAATAAAATACACCAATGCATGCGCGATGAAGAATTGGTTAAAATCAATGACTTTTCCCGCTAAAAGCAAAAGCAATACCAAAATCAAAACCCGCAAAAATATTTCTTGTAAGAAAACAGGCAATACATTTTTGTACAAGCCACGCAAATAACTTTCAAAAAGCATAAAGAAAATGTTAGCAATCCCAAGCGGGATAACCCAGAGGTAATAATGTGTGAAAAGCTTGGATTTTTCTGAATAATAATCAATAATAGACTGATTAAAAAAGAGTATAAGCAAGGCGAAAATACTGATTCCAATAAGAACAATAAGCATATTCATCAGTAGAAATCCGTAATGATTTTTGGCTTGATTTCTGAAAAATGGGAAAAATCGCCAAGTTGAATAAATAGAACCTAAATTGGAAAGTTGCGCGAATAACAAACCTACAGTTATAACTAAATTCATTAAGCCAACCTGCTCTACCGTTAATAAAGCAATAAACAGAATTGCCTTATTTACATAACCCAAGGACAAACCTATAAAAGATAAAACGGTTGTTTTGATTGCGTCTTTTTGAACTACTCCCATGCGTTGGTAAAAATAGTCAATATCTCCTTTAACATTTACACCCCAATTATCTTTATTTCCTTTAAATTTGCACTCCAAAATTTTGAAATTGAAGAAGATATTTAATAGCCGCTGGTTTAAAATACCGTTTTTTACAGTCGTTTTTGCTTTCGCAGGAATTGGCTTTTTCCTAAGTGCATCTTACGTTGCTATCAAATTTCGCCTTACCGATCAAAAAGGAAGTGTCGATGTTAATAATCGCTATTTTCAGTCCATTAAAGGTAAATACAACCAAGCTTACACGCTGAATAAGGAGGAAGTGAAACAATTGCGCTATGAATCTCTGGAGCGGATTTTAGTATTGAACCGCTACCATCCCAAAAATGCACAGTACATTTTGAACGCTTGGCGCAAATCCAACAATAACGTGGAAGTTTTGCGTATGCTCGATGCGGTCGATATTCAACTGAAAGATAACGCTGCCTATAAAGCGGAAATCAAAGCCTTGAAAACGAACAAAAACAATAAAAAAGACTATTCTAAATTGAGCGTTTTTGAGTGGATGAATATCTCCGAATGGCAAGATTTTAAAATCGCTGTTGCCAAAGACAAACACTTAATTGACTCCGCCGCAGAAGTGACAGGCGTTGAACCCCGCTTGATTGTGGCTTGTTTAGTTGGGGAACAAATTCGCTTGTTTAATTCCAATCGCGAGGCCTACAAAAAATGGATTTCTCCCCTTAAAATTCTCTCTGTTGAATCGATGTATTCCTTTGGTGTAACTGGGATTAAAGAACACACAGCCAAAAATATTGAAACGCATTTGAAAGACCCAAACAGCATCTATTACCTTGGGAAAAAATACGAAAAACTCCTCGATTTCAAAACAGGCGACCCACAAACTGAACGCATTTCACGTTTGACTTCTTACCGCAATCACTATTATTCGTATTTGTATGCAGCGGTATTTTTGAAGCAAGTGAAAATTCAATGGGAAATAGCAAAGTATCCAATCGACAATCGCCCTGAGATTTTGGTGACGTTGTTCAATGTTGGTTACCCACAATCGGTTCCAAAATCAAATCCTAAAGTGGGCGGCTCAACGATTATGATCAAAGACAAACCTTATACTTTTGGTGCGATTGGTTTCCAATTCTATTATTCTGGCGAGCTTTTTGACTTGTTTCCGTTTAAAAAACAAAAATTTGATTGGAATGAAGTGGTTTAACTTACTGTTCGTTTTTATAAGTTTAACTAGCTTTTCTCAAGTCGATCCTTCACTTCCTGATTACTCCGAATGGACCGTTTTAACTAAAGGAATGGAATACCGCGAAGTGAAAGCGCCACTAAAATCGGTGGTGGGCGATTCGAAACTGAGTATTCTACGAATAAATCCAAAGTATTTCGATTTTGGTATTCACGCAGCGACAGCCTACGACAACAAGCCAAGAAATCTACACGATTGGGCTGATACTTTTCGTTTGAATGTGGTTTTCAACGCTGGAATGTATGATTTGAGTAAACCACTCATGAGCAAAGGATATTTAGGAACGAAAGACCATGTCAACAATGGCGTTTTGAGAGAATATTACCGTTCGATGATAGCCGTTGGTTCAACAGACACAAGCAAACATCAAAACATTGAAATTTTAGATTTAGGTTGCGAGAGTTTCCAAAGTCGCAAGAATGATTTTCAAGGATTCGCACAAGGTTTGCGTATGATCAACTGCGACGGCGTTGCAATGGCTTGGAACAAACGCAATCAGTCGTGTAGTATGATGGTGGCGGCGCAAGATTCCAAAGGCTGGTTTTACTTGATATTTTGCCGTTCACCTTACACGCACAACCAAATGATTCGCTTCATGAAAGATATGCCTTACGGTTTAACCAATGCGATTTATTTAGAGGGCGGACCAGAAACAAGTTTACTTATCGACGTTAACGGGCATTGCATCGAGAAAGTCGGAAGCTATGTATCTTCAACTTACGAGCGCGACGACAATACTAATTTTTGGAAGTTACCGAATGTGATTGGAGTTAGAAAAAGAAACTGATCCGCCGTGGCGAACTGAAAACTGAAAGTTAAGAGTTAACAGTGAAAATGTTTTAACTAAAACGTAATTTAGTCAGTACACCCTAAGCATTATTTACGTCAAGCAAATTAGCGATTCAGCAAATCAGCGAATTAGCTTTTTTTTCAATCCATTTATGGAAAAGTTATCAGAACAACATCTTTAAAGAAACAAAACATAAAACCATGAAAAAATTAGTAGCAGTGTGGATGCTCTTGATAGCAGGAAGCACATTTGGACAACAAGTAACAGGAGATATCGTTGGGACAATAATTTCAAAAAAGACAAAAGAAATAATTATTGGTGCTAAAGCGATTGTTGAAGATAATGGTAAAAAATACCAAGCAGTTTCTGATGCAGATGGAAGAATTAGAATTTCAGAAATTCCAGTAGGAAGATACTTGATGAAAATCTATTATTACGGAGACACTTTATCAAATATTGCATGTGATGTACCTATTGAAGCTTATTGTAATTTAGGAATTATTGAATTTGAATCTAAAGTTTTAGCGCTAACAGAAATAAAGGTAAAGCCTAAATTGAAATTAGTAATGGGAAGCTTACCAGTTAAAGAATTGACTGCAACAGAAATCGCGAAAAGCCCAATTAAATTTAGTGTTGCAAGTATGGCAACTTCAATGTCTTCAGAAATTAGAATGGATGAAGATGGGCAATTAATGTTTCGTGGAGCCCGAAAAGGAGATATGATTTACGTTTTAGACGGGATAAAATGCAACGAAGTATTCAATGTGCCTAGTTGTGCTATTAGCAGAATGATGGTTTACACAGGAGGACTTCCAGCAAAATATGGAGACACTTTGGGCGGTGCAATTGTAGTGGAAACGAAAGGATACTTTGATTTATATCGCGCTTGGGAAGCTCAGAACAGGTAGGGTATAATAAATTGCAGATTGACAAATTACAGATTGCAGATTACTCAATTTGTAATTTGCCAATTTGTAATCTGCAATTTTTATTTTCTTAAGATCAAATACCGAAATCCAAAAATCAATAATCCACTAAAAACGAAAAGCAATGTGATGGGTGGCATATAATAAGGCCAATCTTGATAACTCAACCAACCTTTGAAACCAATTGCCGTGACGTGGGCCAAGTTCATTAAAATTCCATAGCGACCAAAGCGATACATAAAATGACCTTCAGGCATATTTAACTTACTCGCAATCAAAGGGATTGTGAACAATAATATAGACAGAGCACCCAAAAAAATATAGAGCCAACCATCCGAATTGAGGTACGAATGAGAATAGAACTTTGGAAAGAATTTCTCACTCAACAAAAGAATCGAACTGTTAATATGAATCAGAGCAATTGCATAAGCAAACGTGCCAATTGCTCTTCTTTTTAGCTTATATTTTTCAAGAAAATAAGAAGGTAAAATACTCAAAGCCAACATCGTTCCTGCTGTCCATGCGAAAGCTTTGTTTAGCACAAAGAAAAACTCCATCAAACCAATAAGGTTTTTGCCAATGTGGTAACGGATGATTGCGTAGCCATAGAAAGTAAAGAACAAAACAAGAATTAACTTTTTCATCAATAGTCGATTTGCCATAAAAACAAGGCGTGACCAGGGACTGAAAGTGATGCTTCTTGTCTGTTTTTTGCTGCTAAAATTTTTGGAATGTCAGCCAATTCTAATTTTTCTGAGCCTATATCTATCAAAGTTCCGACGATTGCTCGTACCATATTCCTCAAAAAACGGTTTGCACTAATTTCAAAATAATAACCATTTTCGTCTCTAATCCATTGTGCATTAAAAACGTTGCAAATATTTGTTTTCACATCTGTATGAGTTTTTGCAAAAGAACCAAAATCTTTTTCTCCAAGTAACAATTTTGCGGCTTCATTCATTTTCTCAAAATCCAAATCATGTGGAAAATACCAACTCAACTCTTCTTTAAATGGATCTTTTTGGCGATGAATAAAATAGCGATACGTTCTCATTTTTGCGTCGAAGCGTGCGTGTAAATCGAGAGCTACTTCTTTCATAGAATAAGCGGCAATTCCTTTTGGGAACATTCGATTTAACTTGTAAACGAATTGAATTTCATCAACTTGATTCATTAAATCAACATGAAAAAAGTATTGTTTAGCATGCACACCAGCATCCGTTCTTCCACAGCCCACAATCGGAACTTCTGTATTTGCAAACTGCTTAAACAAACATTTTTCAATTGTTTCTTGAACACTTGTAGCGTTGGGTTGCTTTTGCCAACCGTGAAAGTCAGCGCCGTTATAAGCGATCTCTATGAAATACCGTGGCATATTGGGGTGCCAAGTTACGAAAGAAAAGCATTTGACAAACCACAAGCCTTTTAAAACAATCTAGAATTCAACTAAAATAGCATTGAATGATTTCGAATTGCAAATTGCGGATTCCTCTAATTATCCTAAAAAGTCTAATTTCAATCTCTCATTTCTCATTCTCTCATTAAGTCCTAATATCTTAAAATCCTAACGTCCTAAAATCAATCCCTCATTTCTCATTATCTCATAAAATCATTCCCTCATTTCCACTAACTTCGCAAAAAAAATAAAATGTCAGAAAAATTCCGAACCATTTGGACCACAAGCGACGGATTCGTAGAAGTAATCGACCAACGTCAGTTACCACATAACTTAGTAACTGTTAAATTATTAACTTACAAGGATGCAGAAATTGCTATAAAAAATATGACCGTTCGTGGTGCACCTTTAATTGGAGCTACTGCTGCTTATGGTATTTACTTGGCAACTCGAGAAATGGCTGAAAAACAACTTGAAGCCAACTTTTTAAATCAAGCTTTTGAAGATTTACGCAATTCTCGACCAACTGCTGTCAACTTGTTTTGGGCATTGGATAAAATGAAAAAAGCGCTTGAATCAACTGCTGATTTAGTGAAAACTGCTTGGGAAGAAGCAGGGAAAATCGTTGATGAAGATATTGAAACGTGCCGTATGATTGGCGTGCACGGACTACCAATTATTGAAGAAATTTCAAAACGTAAAAACGGAGCAGTTGTAAATATTTTAACGCACTGCAACGCCGGAATGTTAGGCTGTATCGAATGGGGAACCATCACCTCCCCTATTTATCAAGCTCAAGAACAAGGAATTAAAGTGCACGTTTGGGTAGACGAAACACGTCCGCGCAATCAAGGCTCGAATTTGACAGCTTATGAATTAACACGTCACGGAATCGACCATACATTAGTTGTTGATAATACAGGTGGACACTTGATGCAACACGGTTTAGTGGATATGGTCATCGTTGGAACCGATCGCACAACTAGAAATGGAGATGTGGCAAATAAAATTGGAACATACTTAAAAGCTTTAGCAGCGAAAGACAATGAAATTCCTTTTTATGTGGCCTTGCCAAGTACAACTTTAGATATGACCATTCGCGATGGATTGAAAGAAATTCCTATAGAAGAACGCGACCAAAACGAAGTGAAATACATTCAAGGTAAACGATCTGATGGTCAGATTGATAGCGTTTTGATTTGTCCAGAAACTACAAAAGCAAGCAATTATGGTTTTGATGTTACCCCAGCGCGTCTTGTTACTGCATTGATTACAGAAAGAGGTGTTTGTGACGCAAACGAAGTTGGAATTGTTTCACTTTTCCCAGAATACAAATAAGATGAAAACACATTTTCTATTCATTTTTCTCGCTTTTGCCAATTGGAGTTTCTCGCAAATAACGGGTGTTTGGCATACTTCGTTCACAGTCGCAGGAACAAATAATCGAATGGATTTATACATCGATGGCATCGGAAGAGATGGAACTTTAAAAATTGGCTTGCCTGATATCGCTGAGTTTGAACCAAAATTGATGGAAAATGCTACAATTACAAAAGAAACCTTAGAATTCTCTTGGGAAACGTTAGCCTTGAAATACAAAGGAAAATATTACTCGAAAGGAGATTCCATTTATGGTATTATGTCGCAATCAGGCTTAGAATGGGACGTTACTTTCAAACGTGAAGAACAAGTTTTAAAGAAAACGATTCGACCACAAGAACCAAAAGCGCCATTTGATTACACTGTTGAAGAATTGATAATCACTAACGGTAAATTTAACATTGGAGCGACTTTAACGACACCAAAAAATGTAAAAAACTTTCCAATCGTTGTACTTGCCTCCGGTTCAGGTCCACAAAATCGCGATTGTGAAATTATGGGTCACAAACCTTTTTGGGTAATTGCTGATTATTTAACCAAGAATGGAATTGGCGTGCTTCGCTTTGACGATCGTGGAACAGGAAAAAGCACTGCTGATTATACGAAAGCAAATCTCGAAGATTTTTCGAGTGATGTGGAGGCTTGCTATAAATTTCTTCGCAGAAAATACAAGAAAAACAAAATTGGTTTTGCAGGACATTCAGAAGGTGGAATGCATACCTTAATTGCAACAACGCAACTCAAAAAGGTTGATTTTTTAATTCAATTGGCTGCAGTTGGCACAAATGGTAGAGAAGTTCTGGTGGAGCAACAGTATTTGATTCCGATAAAAAATGGTCAATCTGAAGAATTAGCGAGATGGAACAGTGCAACTTATGACACCTTAACAACGCTTTTAATTCAAACTCCAAAAAATGATTTTGCGAATCAAGTAATTGCTTTTGTGGAACGAAATTTTGAATCAATTCCTAGTGAATTAAAGGAAAAAGCAACGAAACAAGAATTTATCAATGGCTATATTTCCTTTTTGGATAATACGTGGGCACGTGGATTTATGACGTTCAATTCTAACGATTATCTTCAAAAAATTACTTGTCCGATTTTGGTAATTAATGGTTCGGAAGACATTCAAGTGCCACCCTTAAATAACCAAGAAGCATTTAGAAACCAATTCAGTGAAAAAAGCAAAGTAAAATCTAAAGTGGTGCTATTTCCTGGCTTGAATCATTTATTTCAAACGTGTATAAAATGTAGCATTTTAGAATATGGCGATTTGGAAGAAACCTTCTCCCCAAAAGTTTTAGCGGAAATAACAAGTTGGATTAAAGGGTTGTAGAATCTAAAATTTATCAACCCAAGAAAAATGTTCTTGAATAATATTTTCTTTCTCTTCATTTACAAAATTGATAAAGGACTGAGCTATCGGAGATAGTTTTTTGTTTTCTAAATAAATCAAATACCAATCAGAGCAAATTGGTAAATCTTCCATTGGAATTACTTGAAGCTGATTGTTCAAAAATTCATTTCTTAAACCAATCATCGGCATTATAGAATAACCCATGCCAGCAATCATTGCTTGCTTAATTAATTCATTTGAAACAAGTTCCATTTTTTTCAAACCCATCAAATGATTCATCTCAATATAGTTTTCCATAGCAGCTCGTGTTGCCGATCCTTCTTCCCTAAAAATCAAAGGAATTGATTCTAAAATGGAAACATCATTTCTAACCGAGTCAAAATTTCGCTCCTTATTACCCACCAAAAATAATTTGTTGGGCATTAATTTAATTTTGTTTATTTTCAATTTTTCTGGTAAAAGCGAAACCAATGCAAAATCAACCTCCCCACGCACCAAGCTTTCAATTACTTTCGTTTTGTTAGTCACATCAAGCATCAACTCAATGTTATGGTACTTTTTCAAAAATGGAGAGAGAAAATAAGGTATCACATACTTTCCAGTTGAAGCTACCGATAATTTCAAGCGTCCAGTTAAAAATCCTTTATATGCATTAACTTTATGATTAATCGCATATACTTCGTTTATAATAGATTCTGCAGCTTTACCAATTTCGTTTCCAAAATCAGTAATGAATATCTTTTTTCCAACGATTTCTGTCAACGGAATTTCAAATTGCTCCTGAAAGTTCTTTAACTGAATAGAAACAGCCGGTTGTGTTAAATGTAACTCTTCAGCAGCCTTAGTTATACTTTGGGTTTGCACTATCTTAATGAAAATACGCAACTGATTTAAAGTGTAATTCATAACTTAACTTTATGTATTTGATTTCAAATATAAATAATAATAATACGTAAAGAGTTTTAATATTTGTATAAAAATTTTAAATCATGAAAATAACAATTGCAAAAGGTGACGGAATTGGTCCTGAAATTATGGATGCAACATTAGCTATTTTAGATGCTGCTGGTGCAAATATTGAATTTGAGGAAATTCAAGTTGGAGAAAAAGTTTACTTATCGGGAAACACAAGTGGAATTTCAGCTGAATCTTGGGATATCATTCGCAAGAATAAAGTTTTTTTGAAAGCTCCAATCACAACACCTCAAGGTGGTGGATACAAAAGTTTGAATGTAACGACTAGAAAATTCCTAGGTCTATATTCAAATGTTCGTCCTTGCGTGAGTTTGTCGCCGTATGTTGCAACAAAACATCCGAAAATGGACATTGTTATTATTCGCGAAAATGAAGAAGATTTATACGCAGGAATCGAGCATCAACAAACGGACGAAGTGGTTCAATGTTTAAAAATCATTAGCCGTCCAGGATGCGAAAAAATTGTTCGTTATGCTTTTGAATATGCAAGACAATATGGTCGTAAAAAAGTGACGTGTTTCACAAAGGACAATATTATGAAACAAACGGATGGTTTATTCCACCAAGTTTTTGATGAAATTGCAAAAGAATATGCTGAAATAGAAAACGAGCATTGGATTATTGATATCGGTGCAGCAAAAATGGCTGATTCTCCCGAAGAGTTTGATGTAATTGTCACTTTGAATTTATACGGTGATGTAATTTCTGATATTGCAGCTCAAATTGCTGGTTCTGTTGGTCTAGCTGGTTCAGCAAATATTGGAGAAGAATGTGCCATGTTTGAAGCAATACATGGGTCTGCGCCAAGAAGAGCGGGTCAAAACTTAGCAAATCCGTCAGGAATTTTGCAAGGAGCGATTATGATGTTGAATCACATTGGAAAAAGTGAGGTAGCTGAAAAAGTCCAAAATGCTTGGCTTAAAACGATTGAAGATGGTATCCATACCTATGACGTTTACAAAGAAGGATTAAGCAAACAAAAGGTGGGAACTAAAGAATTTGCAGAAGCAATTATTGCAAATCTTGGAGCAAAACCATCACACTTAAGAGAAGTTAGCTATTCAAACGTAGGTGCGCTTTCTTTACCGAAATACGTTAAAAAACCTGCTAAGAAAAAAGAATTAGTTGGTGTTGATCTTTTCGTTCATTGGAATCACACAAACCCAGATAAATTAGCTGCAAAAATGCTTGAAATTACAACATCTAATTCTAACTTGTCTATGATTACAAACCGTGGAATTAAAGTTTGGCCTGAGGGTTTTTCTGAAACATTCTGTACTGACCATTGGAGATGTCGTTTTAAAACTAAAGAAGGAGCTAAAATGGAAAAAGAAGATATTATCTTGCTATTAAACAATGCTTTAAATCACGAAATCGATGTCATTAAAACAGAAAACTTATATGAATTTGATGGCAAAGCAGCATTTTCACTAGGTCAAGGTCAGTAGTGGATTGACCTCTAAAATTCAAACCAATGAAAATACAATTAATCGAAGGTAGCTTTGACAAACAAGACGCCCTCAATCTACTAAGTAAGATTATAAAAGTAAAGATTGATTTTCATGAAAGTAAAATCGATGCTAACTTAAATGCTGAAGATATAAGAATGCGTGAGCAAAAAATCAAAAAGCTTCAAAACAACTTAATGGATTTGAGAAATCAAATCAATGTTAGCTCAAGTAGAATTATAATAAATTCATCGATTGAAATTGAATAAATGTTTAAAAACAGAAGGATTGTAATTGCAACAATGCACAAAAAAGAAAGCGTTATTGCTCCATTACTGGAAGACAGTTTTAATCTAAAATGCATAGTTCCTAGTGAGTTTAATTCAGATTCACTAGGAACTTTTTCTGGCGAAATCGAACGAAAATCAGATCCCCTTTCTTCCCTTCGCCAAAAGTGTTTAATCGCACTTAAAACTAGTAACACTGATTTAGCAATTGCTAGTGAAGGATCATTTGGTGCGCATCCAAGTCTATTTTTCGCTCAAGCAAACGATGAATTAGTGATGCTTCTGGACACTAATAACGAAATAGAAATCGTCGCTCGAGAATTAAGTACAGAAACAAATTTTGCTGCACAAACCATTAAAAACGAAGCTGAATTGATTGAATTTGCAGAAAGAGTTCAATTTCCAAGTCATGGGATTATTATTCGAACAGACGAAAAAGATTATTCTAAAATCTACAAAGGTATCACCAAATGGGAGGACTTAAAATTTCATTTTGATGAAATAAAAAAGGAAAATGGAACAGTTTATATCGAAACGGATATGCGTGCTTTGTTCAACCCAACTCGCATGAAAAACATTGAGAAAGCAACGGCGAAGTTGATTGAAAAAATGAAATCATGTTGTCCAAATTGTCAAACACCTGGCTTTGGTATCTCAGAAGCTATTCCGGGACTACCCTGCGAATGGTGTGGCAAACCAACAGCAAGTGTTTTAAAATACCGTTTGAATTGTAAGAAATGTTCCTATTTGGAAGAAAAATTGTACCCAAATAACAAGACAGTTGAATCACCTGAGTTTTGCGACAACTGTAACCCATAAAAAATCATTTTTAGCGATGGGACTTAACGGTAATTAATGTATTACAATTAGAAAAAATCTTAATTGCTAGGATTTATATAGAATTGAAGATTATGCAGTATTCTTAACTACTATAATTTTTTGAAACGCTTTATTATTTTATAATTCAGTAATTCTAACCAAAGGAAACAAGCTTTAAATTACCTTTACAGCATGAACAATAAAACCATTAACGCTGTAGTTATTCTTGGCGTGCTATCCTTAATAAGTATTCTTTTCGTTCAGCTTGTCTGGGTGAGAAAAACAATGGAAATGCAAGCGAAAAACATTGCAATACAAGAAAAAGAAGACAGTTTAAACCTAAAAGAATTTTCGGAACAAGCTCACATCGCTTTGACAAATGTTTTGGAAATTATAACCCAAAAAACAGACGAGAATACAGATTTATATGGAGCCGTAAAACAATTGCGTACTAACCATTTTACAGTTGACATTAATCAAGAATTGCAACCATTTTACTTAGAAACTTTACTAAAGAAAGCACTTTACAATCAAAATATTCATCAAGATTTTGTTTATGGAATTTACGATTGTTTCACCGATACGTTGGTTTTTAGTAACTTAATTAAATTCTCCAAAGATTCGCTTTATTCGCCTGTAAATGAATCTATTCCTGGTTTAACTTCTGCAAAATTGAGGTTAAAAAAAGATGGACATTATTTCACTGTCTTCTTTCCAAAAGTGAAAGCAAAATCGATTGAACCGGCTGTTTTTATTTCTCCTTGGATTTACATTTCAATCATAGTGGTTTTGGTTTTGGTTTTCTTCGCTTATAGTTTAACTATTATCATTCGCCAAAAACGACTTTCGGAAGTAAAAAACGACTTCATAAACAACATGACGCATGAGCTCAAAACACCGATTTCAACCATTAGTTTATCGAGTGAGTTGCTTTTAAGAATGGACGAAGAAAACAATATTGAAAAAGTTCGTCGTTACGCTGGAATTATTTATAAAGAAAATAAACGGCTTGAAAATCAAGTAGAACGAGTTTTAAATGTTGCTAAATTAGACAAAGACAAAGTGGTGTTGAACAAAGAAAATTTCAATATTCATGAGTTGTTAGATGAAGTAAAAGAAAACTTTGAATTTAACCATTCTGAGGCTGGCGGTGAAATTGAATTACAAAAAAATGCAACTAATTTTTCCATTCAAGTAGATCCAGTTCATATCACAAATGTGGTTTATAATTTATTGGATAATGCGGTGAAATATTGCTCCGAAAAACCTAAAATTCAAATTATAACGCGCAATGAAAAGAGTGGTTTATCATTAGAAATCACTGATAATGGAATCGGTATGAAACGTGAACATAGTAAACTGATTTTTGATAAATTTTATCGCGTTCCTACAGGAAATATTCACAATGTGAAAGGTTTTGGATTGGGATTGTATTACGTTAAATTAATCGTTGAAGCTCATCAGGGTAAAATCGACGTTAAAAGCTCTGTTGGAAAAGGGACAACATTTGTATTATGGTTTCCTTTGGGGTGAGAATCCGTGATTGAATGAATTTTTTACTGAATTGTTTAAAGTCAAAATCATTTTTTGCGGATTTATTAAATACTGAAAAAACGCCCTTTTTCCAGTAAAATTTCTACCATTTCATATTTCGCAAAAGGTTACTATTTCTTAACTTCAAGTAAACTATGAAGAATGAAATCATTTTATACCGCCCAAATGAGGCTGCTGAACACATTGAAGTTCGCCTTGATGAAGACAATGAAACTTTTTGGCTAACCCAGGAACAAATTGCTCAAATATTTGAAAGCGACATCAAAGTCATGCACAAGTAACATTTATAAAGAGATAAAATAGAAAATTGCATAATTGATCCACTTCTTAAGGTAGTTCTAAAATAACAATCAGCATATTGTCATTGAAATTTGGAATTTAATTTTTATTCTTAGCATTAAAGGCTTTTTGGGGTGGCGAATCCACGGCACACATTAATACCAATCATTTAGGTCCGGAAAAATTAACACTATTTACGATTAGAAAACCGAATCGAATTGATGAAAAGGAGCTAACCAGTATTAGTGGTGTATGCTGATTTAATAAAAAGTGATTGTAAACGAAATCGTTAAAAAAGCAAGGTTAATTTATAAGCAAAAACTTAAAATAAACTATTAGAAATTAAAGAAAGCCAATAAAATTTTTCTTTAATTATTGATCAAATAAACCTATCTTATGAAAGAAGGGTTGTGTTTTTGAGTCCACAACTCTCAGTTTTCAATTATTTTACTGACTAACCCCAATCAAAAACACCGCTGGAATTTTACCTAAATCAAATGCATTTTCTCTCCAATCAATGATTTTCATGGTGTGCACAGTTCCGTTAAAATTAGTAAGATTAGATGCTATGCACAATTCAGCTGAGTCGCCTAGTTCGTTTAAAATATCTTCGAGAACGTGATTGTTACGGAAAGGAGTATCCATAAAAATATGAGTTGTACCGTTGCGTTTTGCGTCCATTTCGTAGTCTTTCAACTTGCGAATGCGTTCTTTGCGCTCGCGCGGCAAATAACCGTGAAATGCAAATTGCTGTCCAGAAAATCCACTTGCCATCAATGCTAACAAAAACGAAGATGGTCCGACTAATGGTTCAACAATTATATTTTGGGTGTGTGCTAAAGCCACTAAATCCGCACCTGGATCTGCAACACCCGGACAACCTGCTTCAGAAATAATTCCAACGTCGTTTCCTTTGGTTAAAGTCAACAACACTTTCATCAATTCAGCTTCGTTGGTGCGTTTGTTCAAAATGGTAAATTGACAATCATCAATAGGAAACTCACGGTCCATTTTACGCAATAATCTTCTTGCTGATTTAATTTCTTCCACCGCAAAATGACGAATTTGTGTCGAAATTTTAATAACGTCAGCAGGAATAATATCACTGATGCTTTCTCCACCCAAGGTATTTGGGATGAGGTACAATTTACCTAATTTTTCCATTTTTTATTTTTTCGATAATGCAATCGGTTGCTTTATCCAATAGGTGATAAACTGCTTCAAAATCGTTCATTGAACCATAATAAGGGTCAGGAACAGCAGCGTTTGAGTTGGGTTCTAGTTCATTCAAAATGAGCAACACTTTCTTTCGGTCGGCTTCATTTCTTGCAAGCGACAAAACGTTCGTCAAGTTGGAACTATCCATGCAATAGATTAAATCAAAATTATCAAAATCAGCGACTTTAAATTGTCTTGCTCGAAGTTCATCGATGGGAGTTCCAAACTTGGCACCAGTTGCAATCATACGATTATCAGGTGCAACGCCAATGTGAAAATTTGCAGTTCCTACAGAATCAACAACTACATCTAAGTTTAAATCTTTCACTTTTTTGCGTAGGTGACCGTCTGCCATTGGAGAACGACAAATATTACCCAAACAAACCATCAAAATTCGCATGGAATTTTCTGTGAAATGAATTACTGAATCGTCAACTTTTTCTCTAAATCTTCCAAGTAGTGACGGAATTGTTTGTCCGTTTCAGAAAGATTAACAACAGTTCTACAAGCATGTAATACCGTTGCATGGTCTTTTCCACCACAATGAGCTCCGATATTTGCCAAAGAAGATTTTGTCATTTTTTTAGAGAAAAACATAGAGATCTGACGTGCTTGAACCACTTCACGTTTACGTGTTTTAGATTTCAACATTTCAATTGGTAAATCGAAGTAATCACAAACGATTTTTTGAATGTATTCAATCGAAACTTCACGAGCAGTGCTTTTCACGAATTTGTCCACCATTTGTTTCGCTAATTCAAGCGTAATAGCTTTTTTGTTCAGTGATGCTTGTGCTAATAACGTATTCAATGCACCTTCGATTTCACGAACGTTTGTATTGATAGAGTAAGCAAGATATTCAACTACTTCTTTTGGTAGTTCAATTCCACTACCGTACATTTTTTTCTCTAAGATAGCAATTCTAGTTTCTAGATCTGGAACACCTAAATCTGCTGACAAGCCCCATTTGAATCTTGAAAGTAAACGTTGCTCCATTCCTTGCATTTCGATTGGTGGTTTATCAGAAGTCAAGACAATCTGTTTTCCATTTTGGTGCAAATGATTGAAAATTGAGAAGAATACGTCTTGTGTTTTCTCTTTTCCTGTAAAGAATTGAACGTCGTCTATAATTAATACATCTACCATTTGGTAAAAATGTACAAAATCATTTGTTCTATTATTTTTCAATGCATCGATGAACTGATGCGTAAATTTCTCAGCTTGAACGTAAAGCACAATTTTGCTTGGATGAATATCTTTAATAGCGATACCAATTGACTGTGCTAAGTGGGTTTTTCCTAAACCAACTCCTCCATATAACAACAATGGATTGAAGGCAGTTCCACCTGGTTTGTTAGCTACAGCATAACCTGAAGCGCGCGCCAAACGGTTACATTCTCCTTCGATGAAGTTTTCGAACGTATGTTTTGGTTGAAGATTCGATTCGATATTTACCTTCTTCAATCCTGGTATAATAAACGGATTTCTAATTTGCTTCTCATTCATGTCAATTGGAACATTAACAGGAGCGTTCTTCAATGAATTCGTATTGTTTGTAGGAATCTTAACCGTGTAAGGACTTGCAGAAGAATTGTTGTTTTCCATAACAATACTGTACTCCAAGCTTCCTTCTGGACCAATTTCCTTTTTTACTACTTTTCTCAATAAAGTAATGTAATGTTCTTCCAACCATTCATAGAAAAAATGTGAAGGAACTTGAATTGTTAAAATACTGTTTTCTAACTTGATTGGCACAATTGGCATAAACCAAGTTTTGAAAGCTTGAATAGAAATATTGTCTTTGATTACTTTTAGGCACGATTCCCACGCACTTTCGTGATTATTACTCATATTTAGTATTTTTTTAATAAGTTTTACTTCAAATGACAAATGAAAAGTTATTTATTAACTTTTTGTTGTTGAAATTTTTAGAGTACAAATGTTTGTATAAAAAAGTTATAAAAAAAGCAAATTACCTCTTGATTTTTAAAAAAAATTTACACTATTAAAAAATTTCTAGAAATAACTTGAAAATGATTCAACAAACATTTTTGATTATCAAATATATAGAAAATAACTCAGGGTTTTTCCGTAATTTTTAACTTTCTTTGAAAAAAAATAATGTTCATTTTATGGGAATAAATTTTAAACATATCAACACACTTCGAGTGCGTTATAGCGAAACCGACAAAATGGGTTATTGCTATTATGGGAATTACGCCTCGTTTTTAGAAGTTGGACGTGTTGAAGCCTTGCGTTCACTTGGTGTTTCTTATCGTTCATTGGAAGAAAATGGTGTAATGATGCCTGTTTTGGAATTTTCTATCAAATATTTCCTTCCTGCAAAATATGATGACTTATTATTTGTTCACACACTCATTACAAAAGTTGAAGGAACACGCATTTATTTTGAATACGAAATATTTAATGAGGCAGATAAAAAAATCATAGCAGCTCAAACGACTTTGGTTTTTGTTAGTGCAAACACAATGAAACCTATTCCAGCACCTAAAGAATTTCTTGATTTATTTACACTTGAAAATGAAGATTAGTAAAAACAATAACTTTTCGTTTGAACTTTTCAACCAAGCGCAAGCTTCAAGCTTTTATGCGAAACGATCTGGTGAAATACGAGTTGGTGAAATAGTACCCGAAAATTCAGTTGCCGCCTCTAAGTTCATACTTTTAGGAATAGAGGAAAGCGCTGGACCAATTGCAAATAATGGTTTTTCTGGAAGCGAAAATGCTTGGTCAGCGTTTTTGGCTAATTTTCTAAACACCCAAATTCACAAAAATTTTACTGGAAAAGAAATTGCGGTCTTAGGTACAATAAAAAATGTAAATCCTCCTCTTTCAATTGACGAAGCGAAAATACAAGTGGAAGAATTAGATGCTTTTGTACTGGAAATCTTAAATCAAGAATTAAATCAAAATCAAATTCCGATTGTCATTGGTGGAGGACACAACAATGCATTGCCTTTAATGCGATGGTCGGCACAGTCAAATGATATAGACTCCATAAACATTGACCCACACGCTGATTGTCGCAATACAGATGCGCGTCACAGTGGAAATTCTTTCTCAATTGCGCTGGAGGAAAAAACCATTAAAAGCTATTCCGTTCTTGGTTTACACGAAGCTTACAACAATCAATTTATACTTGACTTTTTAGAAAAGCATGCTTGTTTTCATACGTATTATGAAGATTACCTTCTCGGAAAAAGTACTTTACTTACTGATTTTCAAAAAAGAGTAAATGAGTTAAATCCAATTGAAAAAATCGCAGTGGAAATAGATATGGATGCCATTGCTTTTATGCCAAGCTCTGCCCTATCGCCGAGCGGTTTTTCTGTTGATCAAATTAGAGCTATTTGTTTATCCCTAAGAAAGCTGCAATCAAAAGTAGCCTATATACATTTTCCAGAAGCGTCACCGAAAACACCAATCGAACAAAAAGTCGTTGGAAAAGCATTATCGTATTTTGTGAGAGATTTTATTGGATAGTTTATCATCCAACAAATCATATTGCCATAGATGAAGAACATTTAATTTTTTACTGCAGTTGAACAACGATTTTACAAATAAAGCCGATGTTGTTTTTGTATAAAGGATTTCGCTTGTTATGGCATAAAAATAATCCTAAATGAGTTCTTAAAACACGTTTGAGGCTCAATCCTCAATTACCTTCAACGGAATTCTAAGTTGGATTCCAGCATTATTAGCTTCAAAAGTATAGGAAATATTGGCTTTGAGGTTGTTAACGCGCGACTGAATACTTTTTAATCCATTTCTTTTTGAGCTGTGAAGTAGTTCATTTACTTGGCTATTGGTTAATCCTATACCTCTGTAACTAAATTCAAATTCCAAAAAATCAGAAGATTGAATTGTATGAACGTTTAATTCGGTGGTTTTTCCGTGCTTTAAAATGTTGTTGATAGTTTCTTTCAAAATGCGGTAAATATTGAGTTCTGTAGCGATATTAAA
>CALPMC020000047.1 GCA_943324565.2 Chitinophaga pinensis
CAAGAAACAGCTTTAACACGCCCTCATCCAATTATGTTAGAAGGCAAGGATTTAGATACAAACTTATATTTCACCAAAAAATTAATTGGAAGTACAAACGGAATCAATACTTCAGGAAGAACATTAATCTGGGCAAATTTCCTTCAATTTATTGAGCAAAATTTATGGTTTGGAAACGGTTCTGACAAGTTGTATTTTAAAGAAATTGATCACGAAAACAAAAAATTCAAACTCGTTCACGCTCATAATTCATACCTTGAATTTCTCGCTACACACGGTTTAATTCTCAGTGGGTTTTTTGGATTTATTCTCCTTTGTTTGTGGCGTCGAAAAAACAGTATTTTTATTGTTTCCATTCTCTTTTTCTCTATTTTTCAATATGGGATTTTCTGGGGTTTCTCGCTTTTAGATTTAGTTTTTACCTCTTTTTTAATTTCACCTATAAATTTATTGACTGATGAAAATCAATGAATTAATTTCTGAAATTGAAACAACGAAGGCAGTTGAATCAATCCTTGTTAAACATAAAAATAATGCATTTCAGATTTACCCTTGGCTTAAAAGTAAGTTGCTTTATAAATTTATTATTGGAGAGGAATCTTTAGCACAGAAGTCTGGAAATGTGCTTTTTCGTCAAGTTTTATCGCTGTTTTACGGTTGCTGGAATTGGTTTAGAAAGTATGATATTTGGGCGTTTACAAATAGTGTAGAACGTATTGAAATAGAAGGTAAATACTTTGATAAATTATTTGATGGTTTCCAATCAACTTCAGAAAAAAAGATATTATTAATTGAATTACAGTTATTTAGAAGATTTAAACAAAAACAAATTGCTTCTAAATATGCTGTTTCAAAAGCACTTTTTTTACTTTCTGAAGAAATTTATGGTCGCTTGTTTTTACGGAAATTCAAAATTGAAAACCAAGAATTGATTGCTGAAATCGAAACGCTTCTAAAAGTGAAAATTGATACAAATGGTACCATTCGGAAATACTTGGCGCAATATTACATGATGCATTTTTGGTTAAAAATCTTACCCAATCCGAAGGCTGTTTTCCTTTCTGTTTCTTATAGTCATTTTGGGTACATTTTAGCCTTCAAAGAAAAAGGAATTCGCGTGATTGAAATGCAACATGGTGTTATCAGTAGGGGTCATCATGCTTATTACTATGCGAAAAAAATGGAGTCTAGTCAATTTCCAAATTCGGTTTTAGTTTGGGGAGAAAATGAACGTAATTTCTTAACATCAGAAACAAAATTTCCATGTGAAAAAGTAATTCCAATTGGCCGCTCAGTTATAGATGTTTTTGCGCAAAAAGTTAAAACTTATTCTGCTTTAAACTATTTTACTGTGTCTTTACAAGATGGCGAATTTGGTGATTTAATGCTGGAGTTTCTATTGGAATTTAATAAGGAAAATAATTCGAAGTACATCTTTTCCTTGCAAAGAAGACGGACAAGTGAAGCTGACTATTTATCGAAATTTGACCTTCCACCAAATTTTAAATTTTTTAAAGGAAATATCTATGAAAATATTGTTGAAACGGATGCGCATTTTACGGCATACTCAACTTCCGGAATCGAGGCACTTGCCATTGGTAAGCCTGCTATTTTTTTTAATTTTCAAAATAAAGCAATAGACGTTTTTGGCGTCGAGCTTGAAAATCATCCTTATGTCTTTTTTGTAAATACCTTTGTTGAATTGGAAAACGCTTTGAAAAGCTTAATAAATTACAAAAGCCAAAATATAAAAAATGCCACCTCAGCATTGATATATCCTAATTATTTTGAAAATATTAAATCATTTTTAGCAACCGAATTAGAAAAATGAAGTGGAATAGTTTTTTAAAAAACATTGGTATTTACACACTTTCAAATGTGTTAAATGCAGCTATTCCATTTATTTTACTGCCTGTTTTAACACAACAACTTTCAACTACGGATTATGGTATTATAAGTAACTACAACGCTTTAATTAATGTTATGATTCCATTTATTGGGCTTAATTTAATGGCTGCATTACAAGTTGTTTATGTAAAGGATAAAAACGAAATTGGAAGTTACATCAGCAGTGGATTATTCTTGAATTTGCTATTAACTTGCTTTTTCACCTTACTACTTTTTTTATTCAAAGATAAACTAGAAACAATCACAGGAATTCCGAGTTCATTTATTGTATTAACAGCAGTTTATGCAACCTATAATAATATTGTTGAGGTGATACTTTCTTTTTGGAGGATGGAAGATAAAGCTATACATTATGGTATTTTTCGAGTTGGTAGAACAATTTTGGAACTCACTATCGCACTTATTTTAATTTTAGTTTACGATTTTAAATTTGAAGGTTCAATCCTTGCAATCTCATATGCATATGGAATTGGGGCCTTGTTAGCGCTTATCATTTTGATAAAAAGAAAAATAGTCACGTTTCAAATTAAGAAAGCTCACATCCAACATTTATTTGCTTATGGCGCGCCCTTGATTCCGCACGTTTTAGGAAGTGTGATAATAATGTATTCCGATAAATTGATGCTTTCAGCTATGATTGGTGTAAGTACAAATGGGATTTATTCCGTGGGATTCATGGTTGGACAAGTGATTGGAATGTTGCAAAATTCATTTAATCAAGCTTGGGTTCCTTGGGTTTATAAAACGTTAAAATCAGAGAGTGAACAAGGGAAAGAGCAATTGGTTAAATACACATATATTTACTTTATTGGGATTTTACTGCTCGTTTTTCTATTGTGGTTAATTACACCAATAATCTATCAATTCATTGGGGAATCCTTTGCAAGTGGAATGATCTTGGTACTTTGGATTTCGCTTGGTTTTGCATTCAATGGAATGTATAAAATGGTCAGCGTTTATTTTTTCTACCTTGAAAAAACAAAACAATTGGCGTATGTAACAATTTTGGTTTCACTATTAAATATTCTTTTAAATTACTTATGGATTCCAGTTTTTGGTTTTGAAGGTGCTGCGTTTGCAACGATGACATCCATGCTAGTTCAGTTTTTAGTGACTTGGGGCTGGAGTACGAAGTTCATCAAGTTACCTTGGTTATTGAAAGACAACTAATCCATACAAATTTCTACTTTTGTAACATGTTAAAACAGCGCTTTCAAGCAGTTCAACTTCCTGATTTTTTGTTGCTATTCACAGCCAGTTTATTGGTTTTTATGGAAGTGATTCCAGTGATTTTAAGTTTGTTTTTATTGGTGATTTTAATTAAATTGCTACTTCAAAAATCAAAATTTGACTTTTCAAATTGGAAATTGTCTTTGCTCGCTGCTTTGCCCTTTGCATTGGCAGTTCTTGGTTTACTAAATACTTATAACTTAAACGATGGTTTGGCAGATTTATCAAGGCTTTTACCTTATTTTATCTTCCCATTTATCTTCTTGAATTTCTCTTTGGAAAAAATAAAAAGTTTAAAAAACTGGATACTCTTTGCTGTAATTCTGGGTACACTTTTCAAGCTAGATTTTTACATTCTTCAAGCACTTGTTCGATTTATCTCAACTGGAAATCCAAGGCATTTTTTCTATGTAAACC
This sequence comes from Chitinophaga pinensis, assembly GCA_943324565.2. Lineage (GTDB taxonomy): Bacteria > Bacteroidota > Bacteroidia > Flavobacteriales_D > Crocinitomicaceae > UBA952. The sequence continues at coordinate 3,556 of CALPMC020000047.1, forward strand.
TCGTTCAAGAAACAAATTCGCTTTCCTTTTTTGTGCTTATTTCTCTCGTTTTTGTATTACTTAATTTCAGAGAAAAATCAATGAGTAAGCTAAAAATTATTGGTTTCAGTTTTATTGCCGTTAATTTTATTTTTGGACTTATTCTCATGCAAAGTCGATTAATAATTTTAGCTTCTTTGCTAATTACTGGGATTTTTCTGCTACTCAACTTAAAAAATCGCGCTCGTTGGTATTTTGCAATTTCGATTGCTTTGACTTTATTTTTGTTGTTCTTTCCAGCACTAAACGGACGCTTTAAGACTTTGGCGCCAACCCAACAAAAAAGTGAATTACCTGATTCAACTTCAAGTAAAAGTGAATTATCTGAATCAACTTCAAGTAAAATTGATACTATTTCATGTATGTCATCTTCTGATTTACGAATGAACGCCCTAAAAAGTAGTTTAGCAATCGTTCAAAAAAATCCAATATTCGGAGTTGGGACTGGAGACTGGAAAGATGAATTGGTGAAAAAATATATTGAATTAAAATACTTCTGTAATGCAAATGAACAAACAGCACCGCATAATCAATACTTGAGAACAACGTTAAAGCATGGGTTTTTAGGTTTATTGGTTCTCATTACAGGGGTTTTTCTTTTATTTTACAATGCTTGGCTAACAAAAAACCACGAAAAACTTTCCTACTCAATAGCGCTAATTATTTGTCTCGTAGGTTATGACTTTATGGACAGTGGGGCAAGTGCTCCGTTTGTTGCTTTTTTATCCACATTTTTCTATTTTGACCAATAGGAACGAATCTTATAATTTATTAAGTGTTTACTTTTTGGAAATAAACCAACAATAGAATTTTATAGAAACGCAATCAAATAAACTCAAAATCAACTCTTCGATTTTTTCGCTTTCCATCTTCCGTTTTATTGCTATCGACTGGTTTTTTTTCTCCTTTATAATCAGTGACAATACGATCACGTTTCAAACCATTTGCTTCAAAAAACAAGATAATTGACTCAGATCTTCGTTTCGATAATTTATCATTGTAACTTTCTGAACCATCTGCATCTGTGTGACCTGTAATTTTTATTCTCAAATCCGAATGGCTTTTCACCATTTTAATCATTTTTAAAAGATAAGATTTGTATTCTTCTTTCAAAATATCCATTCCATAGTCGAAATAAACAGATTCAAATTTAAATGCTTTTAATTCTTCCAAGCGTTTAGTTGGCGATGATAATCCATTTTCTAAATCGGCTTTGAAGCGTAAAAACCAAGAATGATTCATCAACGATTCATTCTTATCGTTAAATTCAAACTTCGATTTGTAAAGAATTACTTTACCTGTTGAAGTTGGACCTTTTTTACTTTCAAAAACGCCTTCAAAATAACCACTTTCTTCATTGTAGACAAATTTTAGTTGTCGCAAACTAGGATTTGTGACCTTTACTGTTTGTTTCAAAATGCGATCTTCTGAAAGCTCAATTGAACTAGCTGTAGTTGTTTTACCAGAAATTTTTATTACTGAAAAGCTATTTGAATTATAAATTTCCTCACGAATTTTCCCATCAATTAAACCATTAATCACAGAAATTGTCATGTAAATTGGATTTCCTTCTTTCCAATTTTGATTGTTTTCAATTATGATTCCTTGCCATTCACCACTCAATTTTAACTGAGCATATAGCGTGAAATTAAAGAGTAAAAATAAAAGTGTGATTATTTTCATTGTTTCTGTATTCGATTTTTCTCAAAAAATGTTCCAATAAAAAGTAAAGATGAACTATATTCGTTGATTATTGTTTAAATAAAAAAGTAACAAATGAAATTAATAGCAGCAATGAGCATCGGAATTTTAAGTTTAGCAATGGTTTTGAGTTCTTCAACTAATGGTAAAGAATCCATTCACCAATTCAAAGTGGAAGATATCGAAGGAAAATCCTTTGATTTTAGTTCTTTGAAAGGAAAAAAAATAATGGTTGTTAACACTGCTTCAAAATGTGGATTAACTCCTCAATATGAGAAGTTGGAAGCAATTTACAAAAAGTACAAGAGCAATAATTTTGTAATTATTGGTTTTCCCGCAAACGATTTTATGTCTCAAGAACCTGGTTCAGACAAAGAAATTGCGACTTTTTGTCAAAAAAATTATGGTGTAACTTTCCCAATGATGTCAAAAATCTCTGTGAAAGGTGGAGATATGCATCCAGTCTATAAGTTTTTGACTGAAAAAAGTAAAAACGGATTGGAAGACAGTAAAGTAGAATGGAATTTCCAAAAGTATCTTTTAGATGAAAACGGTCATTTGGTGAGAGTTGTTTCGCCGAGAGTTCAACCAGATGATGCCTCTATTATTGAATGGATTGAAAAGTGATTTTCTGTTCTATTCAAAACTCTTAAAATCGTTGAAATATTGTTGATAAGTTAAGCTGTTCAGCACCTTTAAACAACCTTAAAATCGGCTTTAGTTTTGTATTTTTGTTCGTTCAAAATGAATTGAATCATAACAAAATTAATATGGCTGAAGAAGAAAGAAGAGACAATTATTCTGCGGATAATATACAAGTATTAGAAGGTCTTGAGGCGGTACGTAAACGTCCAGCGATGTACATCGGAGACACAGGAATCAAAGGATTGCACCACCTTGTTTACGAGGTTGTTGACAACTCCATTGATGAGGCACTTGCAGGATATTGTGATACTATTCATGTTTACATAAACGAAGACAACTCAGTAACAGTTCGCGATAATGGTCGTGGTATTCCAACTGCGATGCACACTAAAGAGAAAAAGTCAGCATTAGAAGTTGTAATGACTGTTCTACATGCTGGTGGTAAATTCGACAAAGACACTTATAAAGTTTCTGGTGGGTTACACGGTGTAGGTGTTTCTTGTGTGAATGCGTTATCAATTGCACTAAAAGCAACTGTTTACCGTGAGGGAAAAATATTCCAACAAGAGTATAGCATTGGTAAACCACTTTACGATGTTAAAATTGTTGGTGAAACAACTGAAAATGGTACTGAAGTAACTTTCAAACCAGACGGAACAATTTTCGAATTTACAGAATACAACTTCGATACATTAGCGGCACGTATGCGTGAATTGGCTTTTTTGAATAAAGGAATCACAATTACCCTTACTGATTGCAGAACTGAAGACGAAAACGGGAAAGCACCAATGACAACTTACCATTCAGAAGGTGGTTTACGTGAATTTGCTCAATATTTAGATAGAAACCGTGAAGCACTTATTTCTGATGTAATCTATTTTGAAGGTGAGAGAGAAAATATTCCTGTTGAAGTTGCTCTAACATACAATACTTCTTACACAGAAAATATTCAAGCGTATGTAAATAACATCAATACGCACGAAGGTGGAACGCATTTATCTGGCTTCAGAAGAGGTTTGACAAATACCTTGAAGAAATACGCTATGGATTCTGGAATTCTAGCGAAGGAAAAAATCGAAATTGATGGCGATGATTTCCGTGAAGGATTGACGGCTGTTGTTTCTGTAAAAGTTCAAGAACCACAATTTGAAGGTCAAACAAAAACGAAGTTAGGAAACAGAGAAGTAACTGCTCCAGTAAGTCAAGCTGTATCGGAAATGCTTTCTGCTTATTTAGAAGAACATCCAGTTGAGGCGAAATTAATCGTTGAAAAAGTAATCTTGGCAGCAAGAGCTCGTCACGCAGCAAGAAAAGCTCGTGAAATGGTTCAACGTAAAAATGTTTTAACAGGTTCTGGTTTGCCAGGAAAACTGGCAGATTGTTCGGAAAAAGATCCAGCTTTATGTGAGATTTACTTCGTCGAGGGAGATTCAGCGGGTGGAACAGCAAAACAAGGACGCGATAGACATTTTCAAGCAATTATGCCTTTAAGAGGTAAAATCTTGAATGTTGAAAAAGCAATGCAACACAAAATATTTGAAAACGAAGAAATTAAAAACATCTACACAGCTCTTGGCGTAAGAATTGGAACAGAAGAAGATTCGAAAGCATTGAACTTAGAAAAATTAAGATACCACAAAATCATTATCATGTGTGATGCCGATGTCGATGGTTCTCATATCGAGACTTTAATTTTGACATTCTTGTTCCGCTACATGAAAGTGTTAATCGAGAACGGATATATATATATTGCAACACCACCATTGTATCAAGTGAAAAAAGGTACAAAATCGGAATATGCGTGGAACGAAGATATGCGCGATCGTTTGATTCAAGAATTAAAAGGTGGTGGAAGTGAATCTTCAGTAAACGTTCAACGATATAAAGGTTTAGGTGAAATGAACGCAGAACAATTATGGGAAACAACAATGAACCCAGAAATGAGAACTTTACGTCAAGTGACGATTGAAAACGCTGCTGAATGTGATCAGATTTTCTCTATGCTAATGGGGGATGATGTTCCACCTCGTAGAGAATTCATTGAGAAAAACGCAAAATATGCGAAAGTTGACGTTTGATTTTTCAATCATCTAAAAATAGTAAAATCCCACTCGAAGTTTTTCAAGTGGGATTTTTATTTACCTAAAATTCAAATTAATATTTTCTCAAGATGAGACGCTATTCACTTTTATTCATTGCACTTGGTTTTGCAATTTTATCTTTTCAAATTAAAGATGGAATGCATTCGAAATCTAATAAGAAAAATAATTTAACAAGCCATGAGGATACAAGCTTTTTCCATATTAACAAAGGTTCACTTTTAGAATTCCCAAGTCTTCATGATTCCACTCAATTAATTAAGCATTTAGGCTACTCTTTAGAATACAGTGAAGCCTGTGAACAAGCAACTTGGATCGCTTATAGTTTAACGAAACAAGAAACAAGTGGATTAATAGAGCGTGGCGACAATTTTACTGTTGATCCACAGGTTAAAACTGGTTCGGCAAATAAAACGGATTATCTAAAAAGTGGTTATGATAGAGGTCATTTAGCTCCAGCAGCAGATATGAAATGGTCGGAGCAAGCGATGGATGAATCCTTTTATTTTAGTAACATGAGTCCACAATTACCTGCTTTCAATCGTGGTGTTTGGAAAAGATTAGAAGAAAAAATGCGTGATTGGGCAATTATTTATGATTCCATTCTTATTGTTACGGGCCCTGTTTTGAATTCAAGTTTAACTAAGATTGGGCCAAATGAAGTCTGTGTTCCAACCCATTATTACAAAGTAATTTTAGACTTCAAGAAAACACAATCAAAAGCGATTGGTTTTATTCTGCCAAATAGTGGTTCGAAGGAAGATTTAAGAAGTTTTGCAGTTTCAATTGATTCAGTTGAACAAATTACTGGGCTAGATTTCTTTTATCAATTGAAAGATTCATTTGAGCTTCTACTTGAAAAAGAAGTTTGTCTAGATTGCTGGGAATGGTAAAGTTAAAGGCATAAAAAAACCGCCTTTCAGCGGTTTAAAAATTATTTTGTTTTAATGAACAAGTGATTTATAAGCCTCGGCGTCTAATAAATTTTCAATTTCAGAAGCATCAGAAATTTTAACTTTTACCATCCATCCTGCACCATAAGGATCAGAGTTAACCAATTCTGGGTTACCATCTAATTCCTCGTTAAATTCTAAAATTTCACCACTAATTGGCATAAATAAATCTGAAACTGTTTTTACAGCTTCAATAGATCCAAAAATTTCTTCTTGTGCAATTGTTTCTCCAACTGTTTCAATTTCAACATATACGATGTCACCTAATTCACTTTGTGCAAATTCTGTAATTCCTACAGTTGCGATATCACCTTCAATTCTAACCCACTCGTGGTCTTTTGTGTACTTTAATTCAGCTGGAATATTCATATTAAATAGTTTTTACAAATGTAATAAAATGGTAGTTGAAAATTTAAGTGTTAATAAATTAATAGTCAAAATAAACTAAATTTTAAAACCCTTCGATTTTAGCATGGATTTTACCACTCCAAAAAAGCGGTTTGAGACTGTTAATCTCGTTTTCAAAAGTAAAACTAAAAGTTGCTTTGAAAATCCCTTTAGCGAAAGCTGCATCATCTAAAAATATTTTACCACCATTTAAACGGAAAATTTTTGAACTCCCTTTGTCAGGTTTATGATATGCCCATGCTGTCAAATAATTATCTTTGATTCTAAAGAAAACACTGCATTTTGATGTAGAATCTGCAATTACACTTCCTTCAATGGTGAAATTCCCATATTTTCTAACTTTAATAAAGTTCGAAGGTTTCCAATCAGAAAGCGTACTTCTTGATTCTAAAGTGTGATATTTACGAGTGGAGTCAACTATTTGGTAATAAGCATCCGTTGAATCGCTTATTATCAAACCATCTTCATCCATCATTTTTTGAACACGATTAGAACAATTTTGAAGACAAGCAATTTGCTGTGCAGCATTTAATCCCACATTTGAAGCATAAGACCATTTTGATGCAAATGAAAAATTTCCTTTCAAATTTGTAAACCATGAAATCTCAATTTGGAAATCGTCATTTTTGGAAATCGAGCTGGGAATCAGAATCAAACCTAGTAAAAATGGAAGAATCAAAATTGAAAAACTTATAAAACTACTTTTTCTATTTATTTTCATTGTGTTTGAATCTTTAAAAGAAATCTTATCTTTTCGAAAAATAGAAATTATTTCTTTATTTTTTTGTAATTACCCCTTTTGACTTTGTCCTAAATTAAATTCAACTAAAACTTTTCTACACTGTTTTTATCTTAAAAAGTAACATCTGAAGAAGGAACTAAATGACACTTAAGATTTTCGCCATTACTTTTCCCGTTTCATGATGAATGTAAATCCTTTTTCCGAGCTTTTTTTATAAGAACTGATAAGTTTAGAATTATTTAATTCTTGACTATCTTCAACTTTATTTAAAGGTAAATGAGATAATTTTGAAAAGCTTTTCTCCCAATCAACATAAACTTTTACTGTTCCAGTTCGGATAATTACTGTATTATTTTGGTGTAAATCTGAACTCTTTTTCTTTGTTTTGAAGTTACATATATTATCTGATTCAATCCAAATAAATTGTGGATAGTTTAAAATTATTTTTTCTTGATTTACAATATGCTTTTAAATATGTTTTTGATGACATTTAAAACTAAACAAACTGAAATAGTGTAGTTGTGCCATTTACTCCTTATTTTTGAAAAAAAATTGTACTATGGCTAACAAGCGAATTTTAAAAAAGAGTCTAAACGAATTAGTTTATGATGTGGTTGATGAGTGTTATTTCATTCAAGCGACAGATGCAACGAAAATTGATGCAACTGAAAAATTAATCAATGAGGCAGCAACATTTCAAGATACAACAATCAGAAGAATAAAAACTGCAAGAGGGAAAGCTGAATTTCGTGCAATTGTAACGGATGTAGAAGAAAAAGCAGATCATTTCGTTGATGCATTGAATGGTATTCAATAATTAAATCTCTATGCAAAAATTCAATTGGAAACAGTTAGTTGCATTTTTGGGTTTATTTCTTTTTGTTTTAGTTCTACTATTAACTGGTGGAAAATCAACATTTTGGAACGCAACCGCATTGAGTGGATTGATGATTTACTTTTGGGTTTTTGAAGTAATTTCTATTTACATTACTGCTTTACTGCCAATCATTCTTGCTGTTCCTTTAGGGATATTGAATACAGATGATTTAGCAGCAACTTATGGAAATGGAAGTGTTTACTTATTTTTCGGTGGATTTGTTCTTGCATTAGGCTTAGAAAAATGGAAAGTGCACGAACAAATCGCCAGAAGAATACTTTTAATTGTTGGTGATTCTAAACCTAAAATTTTACTTGGCTTTTTGTTAAGTACAGGTTTTCTAAGCATGTGGATTTCTAACACTGCAACCGCCCTAATGATGTTACCAATGGCAATTGCGATTATTCAATCAATGCCTTTAGAACATCAAAAATCTAAATTTTCATTGTTTTTAATGTTGTCGGTTGCCTATGCTGCTAGTATTGGTGGACTTGGCACACTCGTTGGTTCTCCTCCGAATATTCAAATGGCAGGGATTTTAGAAAAAAACTTTGGTATTACTGTTTCGTTTTTTGATTGGATGAAAGTGGCTATGCCAATGAGTATCTTGCTTCTTCTACTTGCTTATTTTGTTTTTTATATTGGCCTTGGAAAGGAGCGTAATGATAAACACGATTTCAAACTTGAGAAACAAGCTTGGACATCTGAGCAACTAAGAGCATTGGCTGTATTCGGTTGCGTTGCTGTTCTTTGGATTTTTAAAGATTTATTTAACGACCTTACTGGCCTAAGTTATAAAGATGAAAGCGCTGCCGTTTTAGGAGCTGTGGTTTTGTTTATTATTCCTCAATCAAACAAAAAAAAAACATTACTAGAATGGCAAGATACTGAGAAACTACCTTGGGGAATTTTATTACTGTTTGGAGGTGGTCTAGCTCTTGCAGCTATGCTTGAAAAGAATGGAATTGTGGATGTTTTAATTGAAGTTTTTAAAACTTATAAAGACGTTTCTGTTTTAGTTATGATTACAATTATTGTTTTGATAGGGATTTTCGCTTCTGAAGTACTGTCAAACTTAGCATTGGTTGTAATTTTCGTGCCAATTGTAGCCACTTTTGCCCAAGAATCAGGATATTCGGTATTACAACTTTGTTTACCGCTAACATTTGGAGCAAGTTGTGCATTTATGATGCCGGTCGGTACTCCACCTAACGCAATTGCTTATTCATCTGGATATATTAAGATGAATCAAATGATTAAATATGGATTCGTAATGAATATCATAAGCGGAATTGTTATAATCATTTTTGGATTTTTGTTTATATAGTTAAATTTTATTGCTATTTTCGGATACTAAAATTTTAACTATGATTCAAGCGCAACGTTTATTTGATATCCCTTATCATCAATTAAAAAACTATCCTAATTCTAACATGTTTGTGACTAAAACAAACGGGAATTGGATAGGAATGAAAACTGCAGACTTCGTAGAAAAAACAAATGTGCTATCAAGGGGACTTATTTCATTAGGTATCAATGCAGGAGATCGAGTAGCAGTATCTAGTAACAATCGCGTGGAATGGAACCTTTTTGATATTGCTGTTCAACAAACTGGTGCAGTATTAGTTCCTTTATATCCAAACATTTCAGAAAATGATTACCGTTTCATTTTAAATGATGCAGAGGTGAAAATCTGTGTTGTTGGAAACGAAGAATTAGCAAACAAAATGAAAAACGTCAAAGGTGATGTTCCAAGTTTGCAACATTTAATGACTTTTGATGAAGTTGCTGGTTTTACAAATTGGGCGGCAATCGACCAAGCAGCTGAAAGCACCGACGAATCTGTTGTTAAAGAACGAATGGCCGCTGTAAAACATGAAGATTTAGTTACAATAATTTACACATCAGGAACAACAGGACAACCAAAAGGCGTAATGCTTTCTCATAGCAATATCCTCTCAAATGTAGAAGCTTGTTTAGACCCAATTCCAGCAGATAATTCTTCTAGAGTACTGACTTTTTTACCAGTTTGTCATATTTACGAACGCATGTTGCATTATTTGTATATGTATATTGGCTGTTCAGTTTACTTTGCTGAGTCAATGGACACAATTGGTGACAACATTCGTGAAATTAAACCTGATGTTTTTTCTGCTGTTCCAAGATTAATAGAAAAGGTTTTTGATAAAATCATGGCAAAAGGTGATGATTTAAAAGGAATAAAGCGAAAATTATTTTTCTGGGCTGTAGATTTAGCTGAAGAATTTGATGTCGTTGGAAAATCAGGATGGTATCACTTCAAACTAAAAATCGCTCGAAAATTAATTTTTTCAAAATGGCAAGAAGCACTTGGTGGAAATGTTCGTGCTATTGCGTCGGGAAGTGCTGCACTACAACCAAGATTAGCTCGTATTTTTTTAGCTGCTGATATTCCTATATTAGAAGGATATGGCTTAACAGAAACTTCACCCGTTGTGTCTGTAAACTCATTCGATAAAGGAATTCGTATTGGAACAGTTGGTGCATTGGTTGATGGTGTGCAAGTAAAAATAGCTGAAGATGGTGAAATCCTTGTAAAAGGACCAAATGTAATGATGGGTTATTACAAAAACCCGGAGGCAACAGCAGAAGTAATTGATAATGAGGGTTGGTTCCATACTGGAGATATTGGTATTTTCCAAGAAGGTAAATTCCTAAAAATCACAGACCGTAAAAAAGAAATTTTTAAAACTTCTGGAGGAAAATATATTGCGCCGCAAGGAATGGAAAATAAATTCAAAGAATCGCGATTCATTGAACAAATAATGGTAATAGGTGAAGGTGAAAAATTCCCAAGTGCTTTAATCGTTCCAAGTTTTGCATTTGTGAGAGAATGGGCAACAAGAAAAGGCTTAGATTTTGAAAAACTATCTAATGAAGAAATTGCTGCAAACCCAGAACTTCATGAACGTATTAACCAAGAAGTTAGCGCTTTGAATAAAGAATATGGAAATTGGGAGCAGATTAAAAAGTTTGTGCTTTTACCCAAGGAATTTTCAATTGATGGCGATGAATTAACACCAACATTAAAACTTAAACGCAAGAAAATATTGGCTAAATACCAAAATGAATATAAATCAATTTATTGCGATTAGTAGGCTATACACTTTAAAAAATGCTCGTTTTTAAAACAACGTGAACTTTTTATGCTTCAAATTAGTGATTTTAAAATTAATTGAAACCTTAATACTTATTAAATTATTAAATTTGCACCTAAAATATTTTTAAATGGCATATTTATTTACTTCTGAGTCCGTTTCTGAAGGACATCCGGATAAAGTTTCCGACCAAATTTCAGATGCGTTAATTGACAATTTTATGGCTTTTGACCCAACTTCGAAAGTTGCTTGTGAAACTTTAGTAACTACTGGACAAGTTGTTTTAGCAGGTGAAGTGAAGTCAAAATCCTATTTAGATGTACAAGCAATCGCACGTGAGACAATCCGTCAAATTGGTTATACAAAATCTGAATATATGTTTGACGCAAATTCATGTGGTATCTTTTCAGCAATTCACGAACAATCTTCTGATATTAATCAAGGTGTTGAACGCACAAATCCTGAAGATCAAGGTGCTGGTGACCAAGGAATGATGTTTGGTTATGCTACCAAAGAAACTGACAATTATATGCCTTTGGCGTTGGATTTAGCGCACAAAATCTTACAAGAGTTATCATACATTCGCAACAACGAGGGAAATTTAATTCCTTATTTACGTCCAGATGCAAAATCACAAGTAACAATTGAATATTCTGATGATAATGTTCCTCAAAGAATTGATACAATTGTTGTTTCTACTCAACATGATGATTTTGCTGCTGAGCCAGAAATGTTAGCGAAAATTAAAAAAGATATAGTTGAAATCGTAATTCCTCGTGTTAAAGCAAAATTAAAACCAGAATTACAAGCATTATTTAACGATGCAATTACATACCATATCAACCCAACAGGAAAATTTGTTATCGGTGGACCACACGGAGATACAGGTTTGACAGGACGTAAAATCATCGTTGATACTTACGGTGGGAAAGGTGCTCACGGTGGTGGTGCATTCTCTGGAAAAGACCCTTCGAAAGTGGACCGTTCTGCTGCTTATGCTACTCGTCACATGGCGAAAAATGCAGTTGCAGCTGGATTGTGTGATGAAATCTTAGTACAAGTTTCTTACGCTATTGGTGTTGCTAAACCTTGTGGTTTGTACGTAAGCACTTACGGAACTTCAAAAGTGGACAAAACAGACGGAGAAATCGCTGAGATTTTAAGCGAGATTTTTGACATGCGTCCATACTTTATCGAGCAACGTTTGAAATTACGTAATCCAATTTACCAAGAAACTGCTGCTTATGGTCACATGGGTCGCAAAAACGAAGTTGTTACTAAAACTTTTAAAGCGCCAGACGGAACTACTGTTTCTAAAGTAGTTGAACTGTTTACTTGGGAAAAATTAGATTTCGTTGATAAAGTGAAAGCTGCATTTAACATCTAATCAATAAGTTAAAAATGATATAAACCCCGATTCTATTTTTAGAGTCGGGGTTTTTTTGTCATATTTGATCCTATAACCAAACAACGCTAAATAACAAACGAGCGGTAATTCCTTCATTCGCAATTATAAATTACCTTTACAACCATGAATTATAAAAGCGTTCAAATACGTAAAGGAAAAGAACAATCCATTTTGAGAAATCATCCGTGGGTATTCTCTGGTGCGATTTTCACCGATGTAAGTGATTTACAAGACGGAGAAGTGGTCGAAGTGCACGATTTTAAAGGTCGTTTTTTAGCGATTGGTCACTTTCAACACGCCACGATTTCTGTTAGAATCTTGAGTTTTAAAGAAACGAACATCGATGCTGGTTTCTTCAATGAAAAAATTGGAAATGCTGTCAACTTGCGCTTGAAACTTGGTTTCTTGAACGAAAACAATAACATTTTCAGAATTTGTCACGGAGAGGGCGATAGTTTGCCAGGCTTAGTGATTGATTTTTACAATGGAGTTGCTGTTATTCAATGTCATTCAATAGGAATGTACAACGCAATTGAATTGATTGCCAATGCTTTGAAAAATGCTTTAGGTAAAAATCTAACTGCGGTTTATTCGAAATCTTCAGATACGTTGCCTGAGCGCATTGCTCCTGAAGACAAATATATACTTGGAACAAGAGAAACACCTCATCCTGCAATCGAAAATGGCGTGCATTATCAAATTGATTGGGTGAAAGGACAAAAAACAGGTTTCTTCATCGATCAACGCGAAAATCGTGCATTGCTTGGGAAATATTCTTTTGGAAAAAAGGTTTTGAATACATTTTGCTACTCAGGCGGTTTCAGTTTACAAGCTTTAAATAAAGGAGCAGATTTGGTTCATTCCTTAGACAGTTCTAAAAAAGCAATTGAATTGACTGAAGCAAATGTGGCCATCAATTCGTTTAAAGGTGAACACGCTTCAATTGTGGCTGATGCAATGGAATACATGAAGGAATTGAAAGAAGATTACGACATCATCGTTTTGGACCCACCAGCTTTTGCAAAACACCGCGAAAAACGTCACCAAGCTATTCAAGGTTACAAACGTTTGAACGCACACGCCATTCGTCAAATAAAACCAGGAGGATTAATTTTTACTTTCTCTTGCTCCCAAGTGGTCGATAAATATTTATTTACAAATACGGTCATTGCCGCAGCGATTGAGTCTGGAAGAAATGTACGAATTTTAGAACAATTACACCAACCAGCGGATCATCCCATTAACGCATTTCACCCAGAAGGCGAATATTTAAAAGGTCTTGTTATTCAAGTTGACTAATGCTCGATTTACGTTATAAAACGATTCTCGCAGTTGCGTTACCGATGATGGTTTCTGGTTTTATACAGTCCATTGTATTGTTAACCGACGCTGCTTTTGTAGCACGTTACTCCACAGAAGCTTTTGACGCAGTCGGAAATGGAGGATTGCTTTTCGTTACGATGTATATGGCTTTGCTCGGAATGGGCGACGGTTCACAAATTATCATTGCCAGAAGAATAGGTGAAGAACACACAAGTGCAATTGGTCGTGTTTTTGGAACCTCGTTAATGGTTCATTTCCTTTTGGCAATCATACTTTTCTCGATACTATTTTGGGTGATGCCAGCAGCAGTAATGAGTTATTCAAAGAACGCGCACATCGCTGAAATGCAAGGTAAATTCATCCAAATCAGAAGTTTTGCTTTGTTTTTTGCTATGATTACAATTTCCATTCAAGCTTTATTTTTAGCGAAAGGAAAAACGTGGGTGGTTTTAATTGCAGCAATAATTACAGCAACAAGTAATGTCATTCTCGACTATGGACTCATCTTCGGAAGAATTGGCCTACCAGAAATGGGAATGGAAGGCGCAGCTTTGGCTTCCACAATTGCAGATGGATTGGGTATGTTGTTTTTAGTAATTTATTTGTATTTTTCAGAAGAGCGTCGCGCTTACAAATTATTTGAATATTTCTCATTCAATTTTAAGTCAATGATAGAGTTGTTGAAAGTTGGGAGTCCTTTGATGTTACAAGGTTTTTCAGCACTTGCAACGTGGACATTATTTTTCACTTGGCTCGAGCAAAAAGGACAATTCGATTTGACCGTTTCGCAAAATATACGTTCGATTTACTTCTTGGCTTTTGTTCCGATTTGGGGTTTTGCAGGAACGACTAAAACCTACATTTCACAATACATTGGCGCAAAAGAATTCGATAAAATCCCAATAATTCAACGGAAAATTCAAGTGATGACCGTTTTATTTCTATTGTTCACTTTCCATGGAGCACTATTTTACCCCGAAGCGATGATTCGAATGATTAATCCGGAAGAAGTTTACGTTCAAAAAAGTGCTGAAATCCTACGATTGATAACGCTTTCCATATTAGTTTTTGGCTTTAGTTCTGTTTACTTCCAAACGATTCACGGTAGCGGAAACACCTTACATTCAATGGCGATTGAGTTTACGTGCGTTTTTATTTATTCGTGTTCCAGTTACTTATTCATCAAAATCTGGAACTTCGATGTTTTTTGGATTTGGACCGTTGAGTACATTTACTTTACATTGCTAGGTGTTTTCTCCTTACTTTATTTACATTTTTACGATTGGAAAAAGAAAATTGTATGAGTCAAAATTCGAAATTATACCGAAGATGTTTTCAATTGTCGCATATAATGCTCGTTGAAAACTATCTCGGCATTATACCAATTATATTTTTTTTAAGCCCTACAATTTATGAGTAAAAAGGTATTACGTGTGATTTTTATGGGTACGCCAGAGTTTGCAGTAACCATTTTGGATGCAATTGTTCAAAGTGAACATGAAGTGGTGGGTGTGGTAACTGTTGCAGATAAACCAGCAGGTCGTGGTCAGCAGTTGCGTGAAAGTGCTGTGAAAATTTATTCGAAAGACAAAGGATTCCCCATTTTACAGCCAGAAAAACTCAAAGACGAAAGTTTCCACGACGATTTGAGAGCTTTGAATGCCGATATTTTTGTAGTTGTTGCATTTCGAATGTTGCCAGAAGTCGTTTGGGCGATGCCATCGAAAGGAACGATTAATTTACACGCTTCTTTGTTGCCAAAATACCGTGGTGCTGCTCCTATCAATTGGGCGATTATTAACGGAGAAAAAGAAACGGGAGTGACTACTTTTTTCATCAATCTAGTTATTGATACGGGTTCTGTTTTGGAACAAGAAAAAGTCGAGATTTCTGAAAATATGAACGCTGGCGAATTACACGATTCGTTGATGCATTTAGGTGCAGAATTGACTGTAAAAACTCTGAATGAAATTGCCAACAATTCGGTTCAATCGATTCCACAAGATGAAAACTTAGCGAAAGAATTACCTCACGCACCGAAGATTTTCAAGCAAGATTGCAAAATTGATTGGAACGAAACTGCACAATCGATTCACAATAAAATCCGTGGGCTTTCACCCTACCCTGCTGCTTGGTGCACTCTAAAAAACGAAAAGAAAAACGAAGTGATTTCATTCAAATTATTTACATCAAAACTTGTTGATGAAATTCCAACTTCTGAATCATTTATTAAACATACTGATGGCATTCTTTTTCCTTGCAAAGATGGGTTTGTTTGTATTTCAGAATTGCAACCCGAAGGCAAACGCAGAATGAATTTCAAAGAGTTTTTGGCTGGGAATAGTTTGGAGGATTTGAAAATCAATTGATATTTAAAGGTTTTTCATACTTTTTGATCAAAACTTCAACTTCAAAAAAAATAGGGACAAAAATTCATTTTTCTCTGTTCCTCTGCGCCTCTGCGGTAAAAATCTTTTTGCTTATAATCCCTTTATAAATCATAGCTCAATTTTGTTTCGTGCATCTTAGTGAAAAAGAAGTTTGTTGACTGAGGCTCTCGAAGAAAACAAACTAACAAAAAAAGCGAAGCTCTTTCGAACCTCGCCTTTCAACCTAACTTATGAAAAAATTACACTTCCTCTTCTGCCATTATTGGTTTTCTGAAGACAATTTTGCCATCAAAAACATCCATTACTATGCGAGAAGCTTTGTCAATTGTACCGCTTAAAAGCGCTTTTGAAAGTTCATTTAACACTTGTTTTTGAATCACGCGTTTCACAGGTCGTGCACCGAAGAACGGATCGTAACCCACTTCTGCAATGTGATCAAATGCATCTTTGGAAACATACAAGGACATTTCTTTTTCTGCCAATAAGTGTTTCAATCCTTCCAATTGAATCTGAACTATTTCGCGTACATTGTCTTTTGTCAGCGGCATAAACATAATCGTTTCGTCGATACGATTCAAGAACTCAGGGCGAATCGTTTGGCGCAATAATTCCATCACTTCAAACTTCGCTTTCTCAGTTACTTTCTCCATTTCTGCAGGCAAGGCATTTTCAAAACGCTCGTGAATAATGCTTGAACCCATATTCGAAGTCATTATGATAATCGTATTTTTGAAGTTCACCATTCGACCTTTGTTGTCTGTCAGACGCCCGTCGTCTAAGACTTGAAGTAAGATATTGAAGACATCAGGATGCGCTTTTTCAATCTCGTCCAATAAGACAATTGAATACGGTTTTCTGCGTACAGCTTCTGTCAATTGTCCGCCTTCGTCGTAACCAACGTATCCCGGAGGCGCTCCAACTAAACGACTTACAGAATGTTTCTCTTGGTATTCACTCATATCGATGCGCGTCATTGCGTTTTCATCGTTGAACAAATATTCCGCAAGTGCTTTCGCTAATTCTGTTTTACCAACTCCCGTTGTTCCTAAAAAAATAAAGGATCCAATTGGTTTGCGAGCGTCTTGTAATCCTGCGCGACTTCTTCTCACCGCATCCGATAAAGCCATAATTGCTTCTTCTTGACCAACAACACGTTTACCCAATTCGTCTTCTAATTTCAACAATTTGGAAACTTCGCTTTCAATCATTTTGTTGACTGGAATTCCTGTCCATTTCGAAACGACATCTGCAATTTCTTCCGCGTCCACTTCTTCTTTGATCATCTTAGAATTCACTTGCATTGCAGCTAGTTTTTCTTTCAATGCTTCCAAATTGTGTTCAACTTCCTTGGTTTTTCCGTAGCGAATTTCAGCCACTTTACCATAATCGCCTGCTTTCTCCGCTTGTTCTGCTTCAAATTTCAGGCTTTCAATTTCTTCTTTTGCACGTTGAATGCCATCTACAACGTCTCTTTCAGCTTGCCATTTCGATTGAAAAGCGTTGCGTTGCTCAGTCAAATTAGCCAAATCACGTTCCACATTCACCAATTTTTTGTCATCGTTTTCGCGTTTCAAGGCAGCACGTTCGATTTCCAACTGCATTATTTTGCGTTCGATTTCGTCCAATTCTTCTGGTTTTGAATTGATTTCCATACGCAATTTTGAAGCTGCTTCGTCGATTAAGTCAATCGCTTTATCTGGTAAATGACGGTCGGTGATGTAACGTTGTGACAATTCCACCGCTGCAATAATCGCTGCATCTTTGATGATGACTTTGTGGTGATTCTCGTATTTATCTTTGATTCCACGAAGAATTGAAATCGCGTCTTCTGTAGTTGGTTCGTCCACTAAAACCGTTTGAAAACGACGCACCAAGGCTTTATCTTTCTCGAAATATTTTTGGTATTCGTTCAAAGTTGTTGCACCCACTGCTCTCAATTCGCCACGAGCCAAAGCTGGTTTCAAAATATTCGCAGCATCCATTGCGCCTTCACCTCCGCCACCAGCACCAACCAAGGTGTGAATTTCGTCGATGAACAAAATGATTTCTCCTTCCGCAGCGATGACTTCTTTCACCACTGATTTCAAGCGCTCTTCAAACTCTCCTTTGTATTTCGCGCCAGCAATCAAAGCGCCCATATCCAAGGAATAAACGATTTTCGTTTTTAAATTTTCGGGAACGTCGCCATCTACAATTCTGTGTGCGAGACCTTCGGCGATTGCTGTTTTTCCAACGCCTGGTTCACCAATTAAAATCGGGTTGTTTTTCGTTCTACGCGTCAGAATTTGTAGTACTCTTCTGATTTCATCGTCACGCCCAATCACTGGATCTAATTTTCCAGCGGCAGCTAATTCGTTCAGATTTTTAGCGTATTTCTCTAATGATTTATAAGTTCCTTCTTGACCTGCAGAAGTAACTTTTTGACCTTTTCTCAAGTCCATAATGGCGTCTTTTAAGGTTGATTTACTGATTTTATTATCTTTCAAAAGTTTCCCAACACTATCCGTTGCATCCAACAAAGCATACACTAAAAGTTCAAGGGAAACGTATTCATCGCCGAAGTTTTTTAGTTCGCTCAAGGTATATTGCAACACGCGGTTACAAGCTTGGGAAAGGTGAATTTGCCCGCCCGAAACTTTCGGATACGAATCGATGATACGATCGACGGTAGCTTCAATGATTTTTGGGTTAACGTTCAATTTTCCCAATAAATAAGGCGTAACTTCTTGATCCACCAAAAAGATTCCTTTCAGTAAGTGACCTGTTTCGATGCTTTGATTTCCGTTGGATTCAGCTAAATTCTGTGCTTGCTGAATTGCTTCTTTCGATTTGGTTGTGAATTTATTTAAGTCCATTTTTGAATGTTTCTTTTCCTTCGTCAAATGATAAACCAATACACCAAACGGGCTCGAAACCAGACTTTTTGTCGGGTTAGAATTGGGTTGGGTGACATTTTTTCCGAAATAAAGATTTGAGATTGTAGGTTTGGGTTGGATTTTTTATATTTGGGGAATATTGTAGTTGTATTAAGTGGAATTTGAAATTATAGCTGAAATAGACAAGAATAAACTTATTAAATTGGTAATCAATATAAATAAAAAGACAATCTAAATGATCGAAAATAAATTTACTTGGGTTGAAACACACAAAGAACTAACACAGTTTATTCTTACAAAAGAAAATTTTCAAAAAGATTTAATTGACATTCTTAAATCAGTTGGTATTGGGCCATTTAATGATAAATCAAAATTAGGCGACCATGATACAGAATTAGATGAAATTGACCCTTTTACTTTTTTCTGTTACATCTATAAATATGGTACTGATAGAAGATTAAAGTACTTACAAAAAATTGCAGATAAGTTAAAAATTAGTATTCCAAATGATGATTTAGGAATTCCTTCTGCAAATGCCCAAAAAGTATGGTTATTCCCTTCTAAATATTTAAGAGTAAATAATGAAATTAATAGACTTTGGAATTTCTTTAAAAAAGCAATTAATAATAACATTACTGATGATGACTTCTTAGATATAATATCGATAAGGAATGTTGCAAAAGCTAAAATAACTGAAGCTTTATTTTACATTAACCCTGAAAAATATTTTCCAATTAATGGTCCAACTAAACCCTATTTAAAAAATGTTTTAGGAATTGAACCTGTTTTTGAAAATTACAGTACTTACTTAACATTATTGAAGAACATTAAAAGTAAAATCAGTATTCCGTTTTATGAATTATCTTTTGAGGCTTGGAATTGGAACAATTCACGTGAACAAGTCAATTATTGGATTTTTCAGGGAAGTCCTAAAATTTATAATGTAATTGATGCACTAAATGCCAATAAACTTACGACTTGGAGTATAAAAGCACACGGAGATAAGATAAAAGTTGGGGATAAATTTATTCTTTGGGTTACAGGAAAAGAACAAGGGTGCTTTGCTTTAGGAGAGGTTACATCTAATGTTTACGAAGATTTTGACGAAGACGACCAAAGTAGTTATTATACTGAACAAAGTAAAAACGAGATATCTAAACGAGTAAAAATAAAGATTACAAACAACCTTTCAAACAATCCTATAAGAAAGGATGAAATTGAAAATATTTCTGAATTAAAGGAGTTAAAAATTGGAAATCAAGGAACAAACTTTTCTGCAACAGAGGAAGAATATGAAATATTGCTAGAATTATCAAAAAAACAGAAATATAAAAGATACTGGCTTTATGCTCCAGGAGAAAATGCAGAGATGTGGGATGAATTCTACAGACTTGGAATTATGGGACTTGGCTGGGATGAATTAGGCGATTTAAATTATTTCTCATCAAAAGAGGAATTAACAACTAAACTTCAA
>CALPMC020000048.1 GCA_943324565.2 Chitinophaga pinensis
AATCAATCTGACTAACACGAATGGAAATGAAAATTTCACGCTTATTAATTATTTTGGTCAAGTTATTTGGACAGGCAAAAATATTGAACAGCAGGATTTTTCTTACTTAACAAAAGGTTTTTATTTACTTAGAATTGACAATAGAACAATTAAACTAGTGAAACAATGAAAAGAAAGGCAGCACATAACAGCGTGTAAGCAATATTGCCTTGCCGCAGGCGAGACACAGGGCAACATCGCCTACACGCAAACCGTTACCTGCAAGCTTAAGCACTGCATCATCTTAAAAATAGGTTGACTAAACATTAAATGTAAATGAAAAAACAAGTTAAAAACTATTTATTTAATATAATTACATTTATTCTATATGCGCTTTCTCTAAATGCTCAATCGACCATTTTACCAGTTAATTCCTATGGTGTTTGGGACAGATCAAATGCCTATGACATTTCAGTTAATACTGATTACCACTATTTAAAAGGCAAAAGCGCCGATGTAAACTGGGAAGATGTGCAACCAAATAACTCAAATCAATACGATTGGTCTGAAATTCAAACTATTTTACAAGCAGCTTACACTAATAATCAGATGGTTAACATAAGCGTAGGAGTTGGTCCTGATGCTCCAGTTTGGATTTATGCTAATGGTGTGCCGAGTGTCACTACAAATGATACACAACATCCAAATTGGACACAATATCCGTATTATTTGGATAACGACTACAAAACGTATTATTTCAATATGATAGAAAGTTTCGGCAATTTCTTACGAGCACAGCCGACAAATTTATTCAATCATATTGCATATGTTCAAGTAAAAACTGGATGCACAGGTGATGAAGTTGCTTATAAGGGAGCGCCTATTAATTCATCATTTACTATTTCCGAAAATCAATGGCGTGAATTTCGTTTAGAAGTATTTGAAAAATTTAGACTTACATTTAATACAGGGAATAACAACACCCAAATTGGACTTCTTTTTAATAATATTGACCCTGTTGACGAACCTTTAGAATGGCAATGGGTAACCAATAATGTTACTTATGGATTTGGAACAAAAGGCGGAGCTTATGCTAGAGGACATCATCTCTCGGATGAATTAGATTTTAAAACTACATGGACACCTTATCTTGTTAATCCACAAGGATTACATTTATTTTCTGCAGCAGAAATGGATCAAACATGGACGAAACCCTTGTACCAAATTAATGTTCCATTAGGGTTTTATTGGGGTGCATTAAGTGGGCTAAATACGGGTCTTTCGGTTTGGCTTGTTACCCAAAGTGCGTTGCAAGAAGCACAATCAAAACCAGAATTACATGATGTTTTTAAGCTGTTTAATAAATATTCCAAACAAGTATATCCAAGCACTGCAGATGCTGCCTATTCCATTTTCCATGAAGGATTAAATTCTCAAAACACAATTAAATTTCCAGAAAATATTTATGGTCAAGCCAATAAGCAAAATCAGGCTCGATATATTGCTATTTGCAATGCCTATGCAAGCCGTGGTGCTCAAATGGATGATGTGTTTTCGGCTACTCAAGGACAAGTATATCAACGTGACCAGCAAACAGGGTATAATGATGCAGGATGGAACATTGAAGAAGGGAATTACGAAAGATGGATAACTCAAATAAATCCAGATTTAACTTCAATTGGTATCTTCAGAGTCAAAGGACTTATCAATACAAGCTCATCAAAGTACGACCGTTTTGCGCGTTCTTTTGAAAATAGCAGTGGTAAAGACACTATGTATTTTAAATTCGATTCGAATGTGTTTTTACTTTCAGATCCAGACAGTCTAACATTTAAAATTACGTGGCTTGATAAAAATCCAAATTCGACTTGGGCATTAAAATATTATAATTCATCAGGCTTACAGAATGCATTAACTATAACAGGAATTGGTGATAATCAATGGAAAACAACTAATGTAACAATACACAATCCAATAATTAACCAAAATGGCTTTTTGGGTTCTGATTTTATGTTGGTAAATACAGATAATGTTGATGATATCTTTCATGGTATTGAGGTAGATATTACACGAACGGATATCTCAGCTTCTATTGATTATAATTCTGAAAACTCTGAAACATTAATTTTCCCTAACCCGACATCGTCTGTGCTTTATTGGGATAAAAATATTTTATCAGATGAAATTATTATTTATAATTCAAAAGGGCAAGTAGTTTCAAACATCAATAACCCTGAAAACAATTCATTAAGCTTAATGAATTTGGAGAAAGGGATGTATTATATTGTATTTCTTAAAGAGAAAAAAAGAGTATTATCCAAGAAAGTAATAAGAGAATAACAGTTGCTATATAATAAAACAAAGCCAGTAAGTAAGAGCATTTATACAAAAGGCGTGGTTTCGTTTTACAAAGCTAGTTTTCAGATAACCAAACATTAGTTTTTAAAATCAATTTTTACCTTCGGTGCTGCTTCGCGGTGAGTTAAAAGTACTTCCATTCGGGAAGATGCAAAACTTATTGGTAATACATAAGCCTAATCAACGGACAATCAGACAGTAAATTCTTGACCCCAATTGTGTAAAGACACAATACTTGGCAATAATTTTTCGCCTTTGTTTGTTAAAGTATATTCAACAGTTGGCGGAACAGTTGCAAAGACTTTTCTTGTAACTATTCCATTAGCTTCCATATTTTTCAATTCCTTGACTAACATTCTTGTATTAATTCCTTCTACTGATCTCTCTAATTCTTTAAAGCGCATTTTGCCTTTTGACAAAATATAAATTATTGGCATTGCCCATTTTCCACCAATAATATCTAGCACTTCTCTTAAAGAACAAGATTTTTCAGAAATTTTTATTTTTTTATTTTCCATAACCTATTGATTTCATTCATTACTTTAATTCGGGTTACTACTATACATTAGTGTAACTACTTGCAAAAGTAAAGTAATGGAAGTAGGTTTGCAACTTAAATTTTTAAAAAAAATAAAAGATGAAATTATTAGAACAAATAAAAGTGGGGAACAACACACTTAAAAATAGTATGGTTATGGCCCCAATGACAAGAAGCCGCGCCAATTTAGATGGTATTGTTGGCGACTCTTCTATTTTGTACTATTCACAACGAGTAAGCGCAGGTTTAATTATCAGCGAAGCAATCAATATTTCTAAACAAGCCATTGGAAGTCCACTTACACCAGGCATTTACACACAAGAACAAATTACAGCTTGGAAAAATGTTACACAATCTGTTCACGAAAAAGGAGGTGTAATTTATGCTCAACTTTGGCACACTGGACGTGTTGGACATTCACTTATAAAAAATGGCGAGCAACCTGTTTCTGCTTCAGCATTTGCAATTGAAGGACAACAGCATTTCACAATGGAAGGAATGAAGGATTATGAAACGCCAAGAGAATTAAGCATACAAGAAGTAAAAAACATTATTCAAGAATATAAACAAGCTGCCATAAATGCTATGGAAGCAGGTTTTGACGGTGTGGAACTTCATTCAGCATTTGGTTATTTGCCAAATCAGTTTTTAGCGGAAAGCGCAAATCAACGAACAGACGAATATGGAGGAAGCAACGAAAATCGTAATCGTTTTGTTTTAGAAATAATGCAAGAAATGGTTAATGCTATTGGTAAAGACAAAGTTGCTATCAGAATATCACCAACAAGCACTTACAACACAATAACACACCAAAATCCAGTAGAACAATTTACGCTACTTATAAATGAACTAAACAAAATGCCATTGGCGTATATTCACATAATGAATGTTCCATTTTCTGCCGACAAATTTCCTCAATATCCGACAAATTCAGTTGAAACTTTTGGCAAACTAACGCAACATACTGTTATTGCAAATTGTGGTTACACAAAAGAAACAGGCGAAGCAGAATTAGAAAAAGGAATTGCAAAACTTATCTCTTTTGGTGCATTATTTTTAGCTAATCCTGACTTGCCAAAACGTTTTGAGCTAAATGCAGAACTTAATCAACCCGACAGAGCTACGATGTATGGAGGGCAAGATCAAGGATACATTGATTATCCATTTTTAAACCAATTAATTTAATATGATGGCAAGAAAATATTTCCAAGTTTCATTACTTGTTCGTAATTTCAAGCTTTTTTAAACAAAACTTATTCGCATTCTAATACAAATAAAATGGAACAATCAGAAACACTAAAAATAGAAAACAGAATTCAAGCAATTCTTACATTAGATATGGATAATATCCCAAGTAATTTTCAGGAAATATTGAAACACGAGCAAGAAATTGTCGCAAAATGGAAAGATGAAGGGATATTAGAAAACTTATTTTTAAGACAAGGTAGAAATGGTGCCATTTTAATTTTCAAGGGCCTAGAGGAAGAAAAAGTTAAAGAACTAATGATGACACTTCCTTTTTACAAACTCAAAAAAAGTATTGAATACTTCAATTTAATAAAACAGTTTTAAAAACAAACGGACAGTCAAAAATGTAATACCGTCAGACGGAGGTTCAGTTCACCGCCTGACGCTTTCTGCGAATAATTGAGTTCTGTTCTTCGTTTCAAGTGCGTGCTAAAAATCCCGCCCAAACGCCAAGCCCGAAAAGGTTAACGGTCATTTCAAAACACAAATTAAAAAAAAAGTAAAATGAATATAACAATCATAGGAGCCTCGGCTGGAATAGGTTTAGAAACAGTAAAAAGAGGTTTAAATAGAAATCATTCGATAACGACCCTTTCTCGATCTGAAATTGAAATAAAAGAGAATAAATCGTTAAATATGATACTTGGCGATGCAACTAATAAAGCTGATTTGCTAAACTCAATTCAAAACGCAGATGCTCTAATTGTAACACTTGGGACAGGTAAGAATATGAAAACTACCACCCTTTTTTCAGATTTCGCCAAATTAATTATAGAAATACATGGGGAGAACAAAATAGAGATTCCACTCATTTTCGTCACAGGATTTGGAGCTGGAGAAAGTAAAAATTATGTCCCTTGGCTTGTAAAAATGTTTTTAAAGTACCTTTTAAAAGATGTTTATGCTGACAAAACGAAAATGGAAGAAATTATCACTAATTCAGATTTGAATTGGACTGTCGTTAGGCCAGGAAGGCTATTAGACAAAGAATTGACAGAGAAATACCGTATTGAAAACAAATTATTCAAAGGAATTAAAATAAGCGGTATTAATAGAGCTGACGTAGCGGACTTTTTAATAAAACAAGCAGAAAACCAAACTGAATTAAAAAAGTATATTGCAATTTCTGAAAAATAGAATAAAGCATAAGCGGTAATAATAATTAAACCGACATGCTAGACAAATTAATAAATATACCTAAATGTCAAGTTAATCCTTGGAGTGGAAACTTTGGTTGTTTTTGCAATTTGATGTTTCCAGAAATGTTGCATTTCTCCTTTCATAACCAATAAACTACCGTGATTGAGTTCTATATTGATTTTTTCTTTGCTTGAGTTGTGTCTCAGATCAAAGCGGCGCATGGCACCTAATGTCACAGAGGCAATCACTGGGTTTTTGCCCAATTCTGGTTCGTTATCAGCATGCCAACCGTTAGAGTCTCGTCCGTCGCGGTACAAATTCACCAATACACAATTGAATTTTTCGTTTGTAATTTCTTCGATTTTAGTTTTAATATCGGTTAATTCTTTGGTGAAAGGATGTGTCTTTAGCGTTTTTCCAGAATAGGAATAAACTTGATTTGAGATTCCAAAAAAGGCTTCCAATCTTGGAATTGGGTGCGTTTTACCAAAAATGGTGATTGTTCCTTGTTCAAAAGGAAATTCTTTATGAAATAGTTGATAATACTGATTTGCTTGTTCTTCGCTTAACCAATATGGGATAAAACTAATTTCGCCATTTAGAATTTCCTTAAAAATCATAAATAACCACGTAAAGAATAAACAGTGTAACCAATCACTTCTTTCAAATAAACTTCCCACATTACGAAACAATTAATCGATGGAAGTAATTGATCAAAAGTAAATTCTGTGTTTTTCATGGAGTAATGATCAGTCGTGAAGACATCGAATTCCAGATTTTGCTTTTTAAAGCAAGCAGCGGCTCTTGGCATGTGTAAAGCACTCGTAATCAATAAGAATTTCTTTTTGTATTTGTATTGGCGTAACAAGTTACCTGTGAATTGAGCATTTTCATAGGTGTTTTTCGACTTATTTTCAACGATGATATCCTCAGCGGGAATGCCCCATTTCACAAGAACTTCTTTTAATTGATCGGCCTCATGTAAACCTTTACGAATAACATAGCCTGAATCTCCACTGATTAAAATTTTCTTGATTTTACCATTTTTATAGAGTGAAATCGTTTGCCAAATGCGATCAATTCCTCTACGAGCGCTCAATACTTTCAAGTCTTTATTGTATTCCGCCATTCCAGAAAGCACCACTCCAATTTCATAATTTTCAACTTTTTTCATTTGTGTACCAGCAACTTCCCAACGTGAAACAAGGAAATTTAAAGGAAATCCAAGCGAAAAGAAAATCAATATGAAAATACTAATGCGTTTGAAAATCAATTTCCATTTTTCATTTTTTAGCAGTAAAAAGGTGAAAAATGAAATCAAAAACCATAAAAATGGTGAAAACAAAAAGGCGAGTATTTTGGAAAGGATAAAAAACATATTCAAATATATTGATTCTATTGATGTTGAGTTGCTTATTTTTGTGCTTAATCAAAAAAATTGGAAAAAATATGAAAATGTTAGAATCTGTTTTTGGAATTAATTACGCTGATTTCAATCAGTTCTTGTTGAAAATTGGAACTCAAATTCTAATTGCAGTCGTAATTCTAGTCGCTGGATTTTGGCTCACAGGTTTGGTAACCAAAGGAGTAAAACGTATAATGGTGAAAAGCGATACCGACCCAGGATTGACTTCCTTTTTAACAAGTTTTATTTCTTTGGCCTCCAAGATTTTAGTGGTCATTACTGCTTTCTCACAACTGGGAATTCAGATGACTTCGTTCATTACACTTTTGGGTGCAGCAGGTTTGGCAATTGGTATGGCATTTTCGGGTACACTTTCCAATTTTGCAGGCGGAATTATGATTTTAGTTTTGAAGCCATTTAAAGTGGGAGATATGATTATTACACAGGCAGCTCAAGGAAAAGTAACTGAAATTCAGATTTTTAACACTTATTTGATGACAATTGATAATAAAGTTGTCGTTTTACCTAACGGCCCTGTTGCAAACGGTACAATTACAAATTTCACGAAAGCAGAAAAACGTAGAGTTGAGTGGACTTTTATTTTAGAATATGGAACAGATGTTCACCAGGTGAAAACGCTTTTAGAGGAAATTGCTTTGAAAGATAACCGCATTTTAAAAGAACCAAAACCTTTTTTTGGTTTAGCTCAGCTTTCTGAAAATGGAGTACATGTTGCGACTCATGTTTGGGTTAAAACACCTGATTTTACTGGGGTTCAATTTGATTTTAATCAGGCGGTATATGATGTTTTCAAAGCGAATCAAATTGAATTTAAAAAAGTATAGAAATGACCTCAAATTTATTACTAGATAAATACATTGAAACGAATAATTTCGGTCGACTATTAGGTATGCATTTTGAAGTTATTTCACCTGGAAAAGCGCACTATTTTCTAACCATTGAAGAAAAACATTTAGCTACCCCTTTAGCTGTTCATGGTGGTTGTACAGCAGCACTTTTAGATGCAACAATGGGAGTAGGAGCTTTGTCGCTAGTTTACCATAATCATCAGGCAGTTGCAACATTAGAACTGAAAGTTACCTTTTTAAAATCGGTTGCTTTGCACGATCAATTAACCGCTAAATCAATTGTAATGAAGCATGGTAAAACACTTATTTTCATGGAAGCAGAAGTTTATAATTCTAAAAATCAATTGATAGCAAAATCATCTGGGACATTTACAGTTTTGAATTCTGAGAGGTCGGGATATTTGAAGAATTGAAAATGTAAAATGTATTCGTGCGGAGAATGTAAAATTATTCCATACAATAAACGACATGATAGACAGGAGAAAAGCCAGCCCAAATACCTAATGCACCGTTACTTATATTTGTTTTAGCATTTACTGGTGTTGCAAATGGATTACCTGAATTTTCTAATTGCTCACGTTTCAAACGAAAGAAATCATAGGTATTTTGATCTAATTTTGACAATTTAACGAGAACAGAATCTCCTCTCCGAAAGTAGCGCTTGAAATCATCGTTAATTGTGCTATCTTTCTTTTTTTGCGGGTTTTTAAAAGTTAAATCTATGGTAAGCCCATCAAAATAACGATCTCTAAAAATTCTTCCTCCACCATTTCCAGCTCTGTACGTTTCGTCTTTTGATTCTCCATTTGCTTGGATATTTATTCTTCTTGAATCGTATTTATAAGCATCAAACTTACCTCCCGGGTCCGAAAGTTTAGCTTTTATTAATCCATATTCTATAGAGCCCTCTTCTAGAACCCATTGTAACGAATTTAAAGGTGTAGGTTGCGGAATTGTTGTTGTTGAAGTGTAGATTTTACCTTTAAAATCAATTAAAAGGTGATAGGATTTTCCAACTTCGCCTTTTAATGTGGATGAAGAATATATTTTTATTGGAAGTTGTTGAACTTCATCGTATTCAACGCGAAGCATTTCCGCAAACTTTTTTTGTGTCGAAGCAGGAAATTCACTTAGAAATTTATATTCTAATAAAGTAGTATCGCCGTCCACTACAATTTTCACAATAGCATCTGAAACAAAAGAAGCAATATATGTTTCTGCATAAGATTCAGCATAAACATTTGCAGCTTGTGACAACAGAATTACAGGATGACCATCTGTCTCAATATTTCCATCAACCACTAATTCAGCCTTATATCCAGGAATATCAATATTGACCTCTTTCGTACAAGAAATCAATAAGATAACAAGAAAAATGGAAAGAATTAGTTGTTTCAAAGTTCTATTTTACACGGTTTAAACTCATTGCTTTTAACATCCAAGTTGGAAGAAATTTCCCTGGTTTTCTGTTTTTTAAATTAATATACCAACCTATTTTCTTTACAACCGGAACTTTGTGCGTTTCAACAAATTCTATAAGTGTCCCGTCAGGATCTTCGATATATGAAAATCTTCCACCAGCTTCTCCCATATCAAATGTATCAGAACTATCCACCGTAAATGGAAAACCTTTTGCCTCACATTCTTTTCGTAATTGTTCGATTCCTTGCACATCGAAACACAAGTGAATAAATCCCCAATCACCCCAGAAACGGTTTTCAAATATTTTTCGACAATCTGTACGATCTAATGCTTGAACTAATTCAATTTCCGTTGGACCTAATAATTTTGCAAAAGCTCCAATTCGTTCTTTACTGTGTGAAAGTCGAACTCTTCTGAAATTAGTTTTACCACCTTTCAAAGTTTGTAAATCTTCAAATTCTCCCGTTACATCATAATCAATTTTATCGTAACCCAAAATGTCTCTGTAAAGCACTAACGATTTATCAATGTCAGATACACCAATGGTTGTACCACCAACTCCACCGCAATTGGAAGGGTGATTTGTTTTTGAGAACCAACCTTTTCCTTCAATTATTTGAAAAATATTTCCGTTTGGATCTTGGACAAAAAATGAAAGTTCACCAACTGGATTTTTTGTTGGAGCATTTAAAAGTGTTGCACCATTTTGCTTCATGTAATCATACGATTTTTGGACATCGCGCGATTTGATTTTACATGAAAACATTCCATAATCTCCAAGTTGGATCTCAAATGTAGGTTTTTCTGTATTACGACTTGTGAATTGCCAAATTTCAAATCCACCGCCACCTTCCATACTTAATGCAAGGGTAGCGGTTCTTTTATGAACTTCACCACCAGTGTAATTAATCATCAATGGTGCTGGTGCTGCTTCCTCGAAAATTCGCACATCAACTCCGAACATTTTACGGTACCAAAACCAAATTTCTTGTACGTTAGGAACACCGATTCCCATTTGCTGAATTCCACAAATAATTTTTTCCACGCTATTTATTTTTGAACAAAAATAGAAAATCTATTAACGTACAGCACGCTCATTGAAGAGAACGTAACCAAAACTTACCTGAAATGAAAGTGGATTGAGTTGTTTTGGAAAATAATTTGCCGTAGCTCGAACTGGACCAATTGGTGAATGGTAAATGAAAGTGCTTGATGCAATAAGTGATTCATTTCCTGTTGGTCGAGCGTATTCTATTGTTCCATTGCTGTTTTTTTGCAGGATTACAAATGGCTGATAATAGTAAGCATCTAATCTTAAATCGACATTTTTATGGAAAGAAAAAACTACGTTCAGACCTGCTCCCAAAAACTGAGGAGAACGATATTCTGGCAGAAAAAAAGTTTCCATATCAGGTAGAATATTGAATACTGGCATTGCTAAAATACTCGCTGTATAATTGGCAAATAACGATTGACTATTAAAAACACCTTTAGCATGAATTCCTAAATGAAAATATTTTTTATTTACTATAAATGACTGAAATTCACTTTGAACACTTATCCATTCATGATTTTTAAAAATGGTATCTTTTAAAATTGCTGTTGATCCAGGGGTTGTATTTTCTTTTCCTGTGATATAACGAGCTTTAATTGTAAAATAATAACCTTGATTGGCAAATTGTTTTCTGTTTAAACTATTTTGAACAAAATCCCAAGTGACAGAATTCCCTCTAAATGTTGTGAAATCTGTAGTGTCCTTATTTGAAAATTTGTCTGATTGATAATAATCATCCTCTAGACTAAAAAATCTATAATCTAAACTAGATTTTGAGTTATTTCCTGTCGGGATTTTTAGTTTGAAACCACCATACATTTCATTTTGTACTAAGAACGAAGGCCTAACATCTTCAAAAAAAGTCGAGAAACTTCTAAAATAATCCCAGCGATTCATTGTGAAATATCCTGTCAATGCAATTGGAAAAACTGTCGGAACTTCAATCGTCAAATCTGCTTTAGCTGAACCGTAAAACTTTCCGAAATAGGATTCTCCATGCAGTGCGTAAGCAATTTTACCAACACCTCGATAAGTTAATCCAAGGTAACCTGTATTCACCGCTCTTGAAGAAAAATGACCACCAATGTCTACTCTGAAATCTTTTGCTTTTGTAACTAAAAGGTTTAGTTGGTGCGTTGAATCTTTTTTCAAGTCAAGAGTAGGGTAGATGTATTCAATTTGTTGGGTTGCATACAGTCTAAAGTAGCGCTTTGTTAAAGTGTTGTAATCTAAAATTTCAGATTTTTTCTTGCGCAATAACGCATTTGATGCAAAACGGTAATCGCTATTTTTTTCTTTGTTGTTTGTTATATTAGAAACTTTTATTGGTGGAATTTTGGCTCTAAATTCGGCACGACGTTTATTCAAGTCTTCTTTAGAAACTTTGTGATAAATAAACAAATCCAGTGAATCCAAATATTTCAAGGTTGCATTGTAACCATCTGCGATTGCCTCTTTTACGTTTGCAAATTCAAAAGTTCCAACATTCGTTTTCGGTTCGATGATGATTCCTTCCGAGCAAGGTAAACTGTAATTAGTTGGAGTAGTTAACATCGTACTTGCCAACCCAAAGAAATCGCGTTCATCTATTGGCTTTGGATTTGTAGAAACATTACTTCCAATTAAATAGTCAGGATGGAAATCTTTGTACATCACATCAATAGGGAAGTTGTTGTATAAACCGCCATCAAACATCACAACGCCATCAATCTTTATTGGATTTACATACATTGGATAAGTCATCGATGCACGAACCGCTTGATTCAAGTATCCTTTAGAGAAAACAACACTTTTTCTGGTTATTACATCTGCTGCAACGCAACGAAAGGGAATGAATAATTTATCAAAATCTCCACCAACAGCAGCACTTGTCGCACCCATAATGCGCATCATTTCATAATCTAAATACGCAGGCGTAATTAAATTTAAAGGGATTGATTTTCTGAGTATGCTGTCCTTTGCAAATGAGAAATTTAGTAAACTAGAATTGGATTCATCTTGTCGGAATAAAAACTTCTTGGACACTTCAACTTGTCCTGTTGTCATTAATTGAAATTGCTCACTCATAACATAAGCTTCAATTTCTTCAGGCGAATAACCACAAGCATACAAACTTCCAACAAGCGAACCAGCAGAAGTTCCCGCGATATAATCAATTGGAATTCCGCGCTCTTCCAATGCTTTGAGTACGCCAATATGTGCCACACCTGTTGCACCTCCACCACTTAAAACCAAACCAACTTTTTGCTGGGCAACTAAAATAAGCGGAAAAACAGAAAATAATACCAGAAATAACGTAGAAAAACCTTTCAATTTCGTTCTTTTGCACAAAGTTAGCCGATTATCTTTGAAATGTGAATTTGAGAATGTTAAAAACAACACAATTTTTAAGTGAAATCCGCTTTAAAATAACAAAAGATTAGAATGAAAAAGGATATTGAATTAAAAGACGACGAGTATTTTATCACATTGAAATGTGTTTTTGGATTTGAAGAAACATTAAAAGAAGAACTGATAGAATTGGGTTACCCCGAAGTGGAGTTATTGAATCGTGCGGTTCGAATAGTTGGTACTTGGAAAGATGTTTATTACTTGAATCTTCACGTGCGTTGTGCTAATTCAATCCTTGTTGAAATTGACCATTTTTTCATTCAAACAGAAGAAGATTTATACAAAAGAGCCTCCAAAATTGGCTGGACAAATATTTTTGATGTTAAGAAAACATTCGCTGTAAAAGGTGCTGTTTTTTCTTCCTTGTTCACCAATTCACATTATCCTTTTTTAGTGGTAAAAGATGCCATTGTTGACGCTTTTAGAGATAAATATAACGAGCGTCCAGATATAGAATTGAAGCGCCCACATGTTGTTTTTGATTTATACATTAAGGAAAAAGAAGTAACTCTTTCCATCAATACAAGTGGTGTTCCGTTGTTTCAACGCGGTTACCGTGAAGCAGTTGGCGAAGCGCCATTGAATGAAGTTGTTGCGGCAGGTTTAATTCGTATGTCGGGTTGGGATAGAAAAACAACTTTCTTAGATCCTTTTTGTGGTTCAGGAACTTTGTTGATGGAAGCCGCATTTTTAGCTTCTGGAATTCCATCGAATATCGAACGTCAGCATTATGCTTTCAAGAATTTAAAAGATTTCGACCAAGCACTTTGGGATGAAATTTACAACGGAGCTTTGCGCAATGTGAGAAGTTTGCCTTGTAAAATTATCGGTTCCGACCTATCAGATGAAATGGTAATTAAAACGCGCAGAAATTTGCGTTCGATGAGTTTCGGTCGTTTTATTCAAACAAGTGTGTTGCCTTTTGACGAAGTAAAAAAACCAGATGATGAAAAAGTATTCATTGTTACCAATCCACCGTATGGTGAGCGTTTGGAAGCAGATGTCGCTGAGTTATATGACGGAATTGGTAATTGGTTAAAACACGAAATGACAAATTGTGAAGCTTGGATTATCACTTCAAGCGAAGAAGGGTTAAAATCAATCGGTTTGAAACCATCTAAAAAACACAAAGTTTTCAACGGTGATTTAGAATGTAGTTTCCGTTCGTTTGTGACGTATGAAGGATCGAAGAAGAATAAAGGAGAAGAGGAGTATCCAATTGAAGCTTAATGGAATTTAGATTATAATCATTAAATGTCTCTTAAAAGATTACCTTGAAGAACTAGGTAAAACTGAAGTAGCTTTTCTTATTCAATTATGATTTTTTCTACAAAAGTGCTTTGATTGGTCCTTATAACGAAAAAGTAAATTCCTTTTTGAATGGATGAAATATTAAAAGAAATAGACTTTTCAGAAGTATTTATTTTTTGTAGGTCAAATTTCTCACCTAAATTATTAATTAAATAAAATTCAGAATTAAAATTAGTGTTCGCATCGGATATAAGATTTAAAACTGAAGTTACTGGATTCGGAAATAACTTAACTGACGAAATTTCTTCAGAAATAGCAGAAAGTGATAATGTACAATTCGATGAATTTGTATTTGAATTTTCAATCGTTGAACTTGGAACTAGTTTATGATTTGAAAAACCAGCATAATCACTTTGATAAAAACTAGCTCTAAAAGCTAAATTGGCATTTGGTGTTGCACCTTGATTGATGATTCCCGTTCCGTTAACAGGATTTACATATTGCCAAACTTTTGTGCCAATTGTATCGACTTCAGTAAAAATGCCACTTGGTCCGTCGCAATAAAGTACGTTTCCATTTGCTAGTTGTTCAGCTCCAGAGATATTTTGAGCATAAAAACTTCCAGTATTATTTGCATTATAAATCCAAGAAGTTGAAGCTGGTAAAAATGGTAATGTTACATAATAATTATAACCATTTACAGGTGGATTGATGATTTCAACAGTTGAGTAATTTCCACCAGTTCTGCCATTTCCATTGTTGAAAATCATGATTTGGTTTTGATTTGGAAGACCTGTTGCTATCCAATGTGCATTGTGTTGCCCAAAAAACTTTTGATTAGCTACTGTTCCATTATCATAAGCTTGTGGATTCCCCCATCGGTACAATAAATCCCCGCCTTTTCCACTATTCCCGCCTGAATTACTTGCTGCTTGTGAAGTTGAGGTACTGTGATCAATTATCCAAATCTCATCAAACGAATGCGAGCTTACCAGAATTTGATCCAAGCTTGGGTTGTAATCAATTGAATTTAAATGTATCCAATCTTGCCCAATAGTTGTATTAGCACTTGCGCTGAAATTTAGGTCAATGAGTCCAGGATTTGAAGAAACAGTTCCATAATTTGGTTTCGTGTTATCAAAATCTTGTATCAAATGATTCCAAATGTGCCATTCCCAAACTATTGTCCCACCATTGGCTCCATTAGGTTGAATCTCAATAATTTTCTCTGTCCAGATTGTTGTAGTTGTCAGAGCTGGATTCCTACCTATATTGATTGCCTCAGTATTGGTTTTTAGTTCCCAAACAATAGCAAGGACATTTCCATTTGGTAAAGCTTTAATATCGTGATGTTGACATTCTGTAGCACTTGAAATGTTGTAAGACCAGATTACATTTCCATTCCAATCAATTTTTTCAATGATTCCGCCTTTTCCACCAGCAGTAAATGTTGTATTATTCACATTTCCAGCACGTAATAATGTTCCATCGGGTAGGAGGTAGCAGGATTGTCCTGGTTTATAATCACTTGGCCACGTTTTAACTTGTTTTCCGCATTTATCAATTAAGTAGGTGTTGGTACTTCCAATTGGAGCAAATAATACATATCCATCATCATAAGAATTTGAATCGTTCAGAGTTAAACCAACAGTCGTTTGAGCAACTGAAAGATTTATACAAATAAAATTAATCAGAATTTGCAAGTAAATTTTCATACGTGTTTAATTGATTTTGTAGTGTTCATTTTAACCGCTTTAGCAACAACGAAGTGAATCGTCAATTAAATTTATCATTGTTTGTGACGAATCCTGTTGTAGCTTATTTCGTGTTAAATATTCGAATAAGATGATTTAAATGTAAGATAATTGTTTCTTAATCAGAAAATCAAAAAAAAAAAAATGGTATTGTGTAATATTCGAATATAAGAAAAAAGATAGTGTTGCTTGCTTGAAATTGGTATTTAACTAACATTTAGACTGGTTAAATTTCGATTATGGAATTTTAAGAAATCCCCGACTATATCGACAAAATCTATGGGAATGAATACCGAATTAATAATTAATTATTAATTCTATCAAGAAAAAGAACCACTTTTTTAAATGAATTTATAGTTACTAATGTTTCTTTCTTCGATTTCAAATTTCAGATTAATCATTAATGCAATTTCGCCTGAATCAGATTTATAAACTCCTTGCGCGATGCATCATTTTCTAAAAATAAACCAGTAAAAGCACTTGTTGTTGTAACTGAATTTTGTTTTTGAACACCACGCATTTGCATACACATGTGTGAACACTCAATTACCACGGCAACACCAATTGGATTAAGTGTTCGTTGAATGCAGTCTCTAATTTCAATTGTCAAACGTTCTTGAACTTGTAAACGTCTCGAATATGCATCCACAACTCTTGGGATTTTACTCAAACCAACAATTTTACCATCAGGAATGTAAGCAATGTGAGCTTTCCCAAAAAACGGCAACATGTGGTGCTCGCAAAGTGAATAAACTTCGATGCTTTTAACCAACACCATTTCAGAATATTCTTCGTGAAAAATAGCTTGATTGATCAAATCATCAGGATTTATATCGTAGCCATTTGTTAAGAATTGCATTGCTTTTGCAACACGTTCAGGTGTTTTTAACAAACCTTCGCGCTCTGGATTTTCACCTAATGCTTTGATGATTGATAGGTAATTCTCTTCTAATATTTTATTTTCCAAAATTGTCGTTTTAATTGGTGTTTAAACCAAATTAGAATGGTTCTTTTCCTCCGTAATAATCAACGAAATTGTTTTCGGTTTCAATGATTTTAATTTTTGCTAATTCTCCTCCGCAACTACGAATGTCCTCCTCGATTAAATCCCAAATAGCAATCGCAATGTTTTCAGTCGATGCCATTATTCCTTTTAAGAATGGAACATCTAAGTTAAGATTTTTATGGTCGATTTCCTCAATTACTTTTTCTTTCAATATTTTACTCAATGTTTTCAAATTGATAACGAATCCCGTTTCTGGATTTGGAATTCCTTTAACTGTAACAAACAATTGAAAATTGTGTCCATGCCAATTGTGGTTCGAGCATTTACCAAATACTTCCAAGTTTTTCTCAGGCGACCATTCTTCTCTCGATAATTTATGCGCTGCGTTAAAGGTCTCTCTTCGTGTAATATAAATTGGTTTCATTCTTCTAAATTGTAACTAAATTTTCTATTAATTCACATTTCATAATTCCGTCTCTATCGATTTCTGTTAAGCGGATTTTCTGAAATGTATTGGTTAACTCTTGTTGATATGGAAATTTTACTTTGACGTAATTCTCTGTAAATCCATACATTATTCCTTCGTCTTCTTCGTGTTCAAAAAGTACTGTTCGTTCCGTTCCAATATTTTCGGTGTAGAATTGACGTTTCTTTCTGTCGGATAATAAATGCAATTGTTTACTTCTCTCGCGACGAACTTCCATAGGTACTTTTTCGCCTAATTTTGGAGCGCCTGTATTTGCACGTTCAGAATAGGTGAACACATGTAAGTAGCTAATATCCAAATCTTTCAAAAAGTTAACACTGTCCATAAAATCTTCATCTGTCTCACCTGGAAAACCAACGATTACGTCAACACCAATACACGCATCCGGACGAATGGATTTGATTTGAGAAACACGTTCAGCATACAAAGAACGTTCGTATTTTCTGCGCATTAACTTTAGTAAACGGTCGCAACCAGATTGCAAAGGAATATGAAAATGCGGAACAAATCTTTTTGAATCTTTCAAGCAAAAATCAATGATTTCATTGGAAAGTAAGTTGGGTTCAATGGATGAAATTCGGAAGCGATCAATACCATTAACTTTGTCTAATTTTTTAATTAAATCAAAGAAATTTTCTCCTTCACCTTGACCAAAATCGCCAATGTTCACTCCAGTTAATACGACTTCTTTTATAGCAGTTTGTGCAATTTTTTCAGCTTCTAATAACGTTTCAGCTACAGAAGCATTACGGCTTTTTCCTCTTGCCAAAGGAATCGTACAAAAGCTGCAAAAATAATCGCAACCATCTTGTACCTTTAGAAAGGAACGCGTTCGATCGCCAAAAGAGTAGGAGGGAACAAAGTCTTTGGTATTCTTGATGTTATCAAAAGAAACTTCAGCTTTTTCAAGTTTTGAATCTTTATTTTCTAAATGCTCTAAAATATTAAATTTTTCATTGGCACCAAGTACCATGTCCACCCCTTGAATTTTTGCAATTTCTTCCGGTTTCAATTGCGCATAACAACCAACAATAACTATGAATGAATCAGGATTTATTTTCTGAGCTCGTTTAACCAATTGTTTACACTTTTTATCTGCATTTTCAGTAACCGAACAAGTGTTAATAACATACACATCAGGGGTTTCTTCAAATTCCACTTTCGCAAAACCTGCATCCTCAAATAAGCGCGCAATTGTCGAAGTTTCAGAGAAATTCAACTTGCAACCAAGGGTGTAAAATGCTACTTTTTTAAACTGATTCATTCAACTGCAAAAGTAAGTAGAAATTAAGAAATTAATGGGAATTTATTAAATGTTGTTTTTAAAAACGTAAATGAAATATTTGGGCTTGAATTTCAATAGTCGTTCGTTTAAGTAGGTCTACTATTTTATAATTAACTCTACCTGTCATTTAACAATAGATATTAGCCACAAATATTCTGATGAAAACAAAAAGAAGATTAATGAAATAATTATTACAATTATAATATCAAACTTGTTTATATTCTTAGTTTGTTTGCCAAGATTTATAACAACAATAATTGAAACTAAAAGTAAATGAATAGAAAGAGCAATAATCATCAATAACATGAAAAATATATCAGCACCACCTCTATTGCCTATGAGTACCAATGATATTGGAATTAAATACAATTAAAAGATTAATATTTGTCTTACAATAGTTGATTTCATTTTGACCGAACGCATAATTGCTTGATTTATTTGAAGTAAGCGTTAGAAAAGTTGTAATGAATTTCAATTAAACCGTAATTAATACACATCATTTTTCTACCTTATATTTGCAAAAAAAAATCATGCGGAAGATTCTCATAAAAAACATTAAAGGATTAGTGCAAGTTGGGGAAAATTTACCTTTGATTCGCAGGGGAAAAGAAATGCAGGAATTACCGATTCTTGAAAATGCTTTTTTAGCTCTAGAAGACAATGAAGTTATTGCTTATGGTTTGATGGAAGATTGGGAAGGGATTACTGATTGGCGTGATTTAGAAGTCGTGGATGCTGACGGACGTTTTGTACTTCCTGCTTTTTGTGATTCGCACACACATACCGTATTTGCAAAGTCACGAGAAGAAGAATTTGTAGATAAAATTCATGGTTTAGGATACGAAGAAATAGCTGCAAAAGGTGGTGGAATATTGAATTCTGCTAGAAAATTAGCTGAAATGTCGGAGGATGAATTGTTACAATTGGCTCAAAAACGAATTAATAAAATAATAGCTTGCGGCACAGGTGCAATTGAAATAAAATCAGGATATGGACTAAGTGTTGCTGCGGAGCTGAAAATGTTACGAGTTATTAAACGATTGAAAGAAACAAATTCGATTGCAATTAAAGCAACTTTTCTTGGTGCCCATG
The DNA here is from genome assembly GCA_943324565.2 of Chitinophaga pinensis. Classification (GTDB taxonomy): domain Bacteria; phylum Bacteroidota; class Bacteroidia; order Flavobacteriales_D; family Crocinitomicaceae; genus UBA952. Next base: position 19,280 of record CALPMC020000048.1, read on the forward strand.
CTTTTCCTTTAGAATTCAAAGAAAACCACCAAGGATATATTGATTTGATTATAAACGAAATGCTACCTGTTATTGCAAGCGAAAATTTAGCAGAATATATCGATGTTTTCTGTGAACGAAATTACTTTTCTCTTGATGAAATGTCGGAAATCTTGGAGGCTGGAATAAAATATGGCTTGATCCCCAAAGTTCATGTGAATCAATTTTCTGTAATGGGAGCTGTTTCTAAAGCAATAGAATTAGGTGCTTTATCTGTCGATCACTTGGAAGAATTGGGTGATGAGGATGTGATTTCTCTACAGAACTCAAACTGTATTCCAACACTTTTACCGGGATGTTCTCACTTTTTGGGAATTCCTTTTGGTGATGCACGCCGATTGATTAATGCAAATTTGCCAGTTGGATTAGCTAGTGATTTTAATCCGGGTTCAACGCCGAACTATAATTTGTTTACTATTTGGTCATTGGCTTGTATTAAACTTAAAATGACACCGGAAGAAGCATTAAACGCGCTAACGATCAATGCAGCTTTTGCAATGGGATTATCTGAAACGCATGGTAAAATCTGTTTAGGAAGTAAAGCACCATTGATTTTAACCAAAGAAATCCCTTCGTTGGCTTATTTACCTTATTCATTTGGTGAATTAAATGTAGAACGAATCTTTGTTTGAAATTCCTAAAAATAATCACAAATTAAACCTCTAGAAAACCATTACGGTACAAATCTCCCATAACCAGCAACTCTGGGTTTCCAGTAATTCGAGGAATCTATTTCAACTATCGAAATCCCTTTAGATGAACTTGCGTGAATCATCGTTTTGGGTTTTCCAAGCTCGCTAATGATGATGCCAACATGTGAGATTTCTGTTCCATTGGAGAAAAAGACTAAATCCCCAATTTGTGCGTCTTTTTCTTTGATTTTTTGCGCAGATTCAAATTGGTCTTTCGCTCTACGAGGCAATTTTACTCCCGCATTGTTCATTACATACGTTGTAAATCCACTGCAATCAAATCCTGAAGGATTGTCACCTGCTGAAACGTAAGGAACTCCCATTTGTTTCTTTGCAAAATCAATGATTTCGATTCGTTCTTTTAGTTTAACGTTTGCCGATGCATCGTACTTGATTTCAGGAGCTTTTGTGTCTTCTAACACATTGATTCCTTCAAATAAGCTTGCGATTTTATTCGCTAAATAGTTTGCTTCCTCTTGTTCTCCTTGGCGTTTTAAATCGGAAACCCAACTTTCTAAATCTGTTCTCAAAGAGGATAACTCATAGTAATGTGCCTCAAAAATCAATTTTCCTTTGGCTGAAGATTTCACTTTTGAAAGCAAATCAAACGATTCTTCAATAGCGTTTTTGTGACGCGCGTTCCAAAATGGATCTTGTGCTAGTTGAAGTGAACTGATGGCTTTGTAATACTTAGGAATTTGAGAAAAATCGTATTCTGGATTGTCTAAAATTCGATTGGCTCTGCGGTAAACGATTCCGTAATGTTGTTGGTCATAAAGCATTTCCAATTTATCGAATGCTGGAACTTGAGCGAATAAAGATTGTGCGTTCAACACAATTAAAAAAATAAAAACAAAACGCAAAAACCTCATATATTAATTGTTGTATTTTTTTCCTTCATTAAGAATAATCAAGGATTTATTTGGCAAACGAACTAAAACTTTGTTACCATAAATTTCAAATTCGGAGTCTGGCATGTTAGTGATTTCTTCCAATTTATTATTCACCATTGCACTCACTCCTCCCATTAAGTTTTTAAAGGCAAAAACATTGTTTTTTATCAAGTAACTTGTTGGAATATAAGTTGCAACGTCTTGTTTTTGACCGTTTGAATACGAAAATAAATAACTGTTTTCAGCCCAAATTGTCATGTCATCTTTCACATCCCAAAATGAGGTAGAAAAGTTTGAAAGTTGCTTTTTCTCTTGGTTTCCGTAATGCCACAAGTTGCCATTTAAATCTTCGTAAATAATGAAACCTCGTCCTGATTTGTATTTTTTAATCGGTAAGGATTCAATTTCCAAAAACTCACCTTTGTCAAATGCAATAAACGTTTGCGAATAAGGGTCTTTGTAACAAAAAACATCTGTTCCAATGTCAAAATTCATAATTTCTTCATTGAAAGTTCCGATTTCGTATGTTTTTCCGTTCCAAAAAGCGTGATAGGTATTGCTGTTGTCTTTGAAAATAGCGATATTTTCACCAATTGTTGTCGGCATCGCGAATTCACTGAAATAAGTCAAAACTGGAAAAATTTGTTTATTACAGTATACACTTAATGAATTATACCTTGAATCCTGATAAACAATAATACTGTCTTTCACTGCGAAATCTTTGGCAAAAGTCGTTAATGTTTGAAATTTTCCTGCGTCCCACATTTTTAAAGCTCCAGCAATTTTGTAGGCGAGTAAATGATCTGAAACTTCATATTGTACATTTAAAGCAGTAACATCTTTTCGTTCAACTCCATCCCAAAGACGAAGATTTCCACGTGTGTCGATATAAGCAACTAATTCGTCACCAGCTTTATAACTAATTATTGGTTGAATTTCAATTTGTCGAAAAAAACCGTCTTGAAAAGAAACAAAAAAATTATTGAAATCTTTAGTTGGTGCAACTTGACACCAAAAATGAGAAATACTACAAAATACGAGTAAAAAAGTGCTGATTTTTTTCATGTGTTTCAAAATTAACCAAAATTTAGACCAAAATTCAAAATGAACCTTTGAATTATGTTTTCAACCAAACGTCATTTTTTTGAATGTTATTTGAAAATCTAAACTAATTTTAACATTCCTAATTTTATAGAATGAAGAAAATAGTTTTAACTGGTTTGCTACTTTCCACAGGATTGTCAGTATTTGCCCAAAAAAAGATTGAATACAAGGAATATGATCTTCCGAATGGTATTCACGTAATTTTACATCAAGAACCATCAACGCCTATCGTTGCAGTTTCTGTTTTGTATCATGTTGGTTCTAAAAATGAAATCCCCGAAAGAACTGGTTTTGCTCACTTTTTTGAACATTTGTTATTTGAAGGTTCTGAAAATATTGGTCGTGGAGAATACAGCCAATTAGTTGAGAAAAACGGAGGTGCATTGAATGCAAATACTTCGCAAGATAGAACTTTCTATTATGAGTTATTACCTTCCAATCAGTTGGAATTAGGTTTGTGGTTAGAAAGCGAACGAATGTTACACGCAAAAGTGGACATCAAAGGAATCGAAACACAAAGAAGTGTTGTAAAAGAAGAAAAAAGACAACGTGTTGACAACCAACCTTATGGTTCTTTCTTTACAGAAATGTTTAAACGTGTGTTCACTACACATCCTTACAATTGGGCCCCAATCGGAAGTATGGAACATTTAGATGCAGCGCAAGAAGAAGATTACGTTAATTTCTACAAAGATTATTACGTTCCTTCCAATGCAACGCTTTCAATTGCAGGAGATATTGATATCGAGCAGACCAAAAAATGGATTGACAAGTATTTTGCAACAATGCCAACAGGTCAAGCAATTAATCTTTACAGAGATTTTATCGCACAAAATGATGCTGACTTCGAGAAAAAATACGGAGTTGCGAAATCAAAATTTGATACAAAAGACTTCATGAATTCTAAAGATCCTGCAGCGAAAAAGTTAATTGCAACTTACGCCGCGAAGAAAATTGAAGTAAAAAGAACACAAAAAGACCAAACACAACTTAAAGGAGTAACTAAAGATATCATTTATGATAACATTCAGTTGCCAGCTTTATTTATGGGTTACAAATTCCCGGAGCAAACGAGCGCTGACAGTTACGCTTTAGAAATGTTGAATGAAGTGCTTTCCGGTGGAAGTAGCTCTCGAATCAATAAAGCAGTGGTTGAGAAAAAAGAATTAGCAACTTTCGCATTTTCTTTTTACTACGGATTAGAAGATGCAGGAATT
>CALPMC020000049.1 GCA_943324565.2 Chitinophaga pinensis
AGCTCGTTTGATGTCTAAAGCCTTGAGAAAATTAACAGGTTCGATTAACAAAGCTGGATGTTGCTGTATTTTCATCAATCAACTAAGAGATAAGATAGGTGTAATGTTTGGAAACCCGGAAACTACTACAGGAGGAAATGCCTTGAAATTCTATTCTTCAGTCCGTATTGACATACGTAAAGCTGCACAAATTAAAGATGGTGAAGAAATAACAGGTAATCGCGTGAAAGTAAAAGTTGTCAAAAACAAAGTTGCACCTCCTTTTAGAAAAGCTGAATTCGACATTATGTATGGTGAAGGAATTTCTAAAATTGGGGAAATCATTGACTTAGGTGTAGAACTAAACATCTTAAAGAAAAGTGGTTCATGGTTCTCCTATGGAGAAACACGACTAGGACAAGGAAGAGACTCTATTAAATCTATACTACATGACAATCCAGAATTGTGTGAAGAATTAGAGAAAAAAATCAAAGACGCGCTCAGCAAACCTGAAGTAATTGATCAGATTTTGCAAGACTAAGCGCATATCGTTTGGTTGGTTAAAAGCGAAGTTCTAAGGAGCTTCGCTTTTTTGTTTTATTTCATTACATTTGACAAAAATTATTATATGAAAAAGACACTTATTTTATTATCTGTTGCAACTATTGGCGCTATGACGTTTACAGGTTGTAAGAAAAAAGGATGTACAGATTCAACTGCTACAAATTTTAATTCTAAAGCTAAAAAAGACGATGCTTCTTGTTTATACATTCCAACGATTAGTATTATCGGAACCTCAGACACAACAATTAATGTAGGTTCTAGTTATACTGACCCGGGTGCAACTGCTTCTAATAAAGATGGTTCTTCTGTAGATGTAGTTGTTGAACAATTAGCTGATTCAGTAAATACAGTAACTACAGGTGTTTATTACGTTAATTATAAAGCAACGAATGAAAATGGTTCGGCAACTGCGAAAAGAAAAGTAAATGTGATTATTGGAAAAGACAATTGGTTAGTAAACTGGAGCGTAACAAGTAACTGTGGTACAACTAGTTTTCCTTTAGCTGGTTCACCATCTGTTACTTCTGGATCTAATGCAAATGAATTAGTTATTGACAACATGTTCACACTTGTTGGAGGAACAGCTTATGCAGAAATAAATGGCGCAAACATTACGATGCCAGAGCAAACTATTACTGTTACTGGAGGTGAGGTTACTTTTACAGGAAACGGAACAATGACTGCTACAGGAAATATTATAAACATCAATTATTCGTATCTCAATACAATCCCTTTACTTGGAGGTTCGGGCAATTGTGTTGCCACTTATACAAAACAATGAATTAACATAGGATTATAAGAAAAGGCGATTCAAATTGAATCGCCTTTTCTTTTAGACACCATCCCACTAAGTATGTAAACTGATAGTTTCAAAAATCTGTCTATTTTCAAAAATAATCATAAATTGGTTGAGTATTTTTATCTCATTTCCTCCTAATTAAATTAATCTTAGAACTTAAAATCTTAATTTACTAATTTCTACTTTTTCGTAACTTTAATCACTCCTTAAGTCATAATTCATTAAAACCCTAATCCCAATAGCTATAGAGACTTAAATTCATTACCCTCTCAAAATCTCCTCTACCCTTTCCATCACTTCATTTGTCATCATTGTTTGCGCTTCAATAGACTTCAAGTTTTCAATCAATTGAGACTCTTTGCTTGCTCCTAAAATAATGGTGCTAACGTTCTGATTCTTTAAAATCCAAGCTAGACTCATAACAGGAAGACTTAAGTTTATTTCTTTCGCTAAGCTTGCCAACTTTTTAATGACTACTAATCGTTCTTCTGTCAAGTTTTTATCGCGCAACCATTCCAAACCTTCGATACCTAAACGTGTGCCATCAGGAAAAGCATCGTTGTATTTACCACTTAAAATCCCACTTGCTAATGGCGACCAAACCGTAGTTCCTAAACCAACAGTTTTATAGATTTGAGCAAACTCAACCTCAACTTTATGGCGTGTAAAAACATTGTATTCTGGCTGTTCAACTATTGGACCTATCAAGTGATTTTGTTTTGCAAACATATGTGCTTCCATGATTTCTTGAGCGCTCCATTCAGAAGTTCCCCAATATAAAATTTTGCCTTGCATAATTAATTGATGCATTGTCCAAACCGTTTCTTCAATCGGTGTTTTTTTATCTGGACGATGACAGTAATATAAATCCAAGTAATCTAACTGAAAGCGTTCCAATGCTTGATGACAAGCTTCAAAAAGATGCTTACGGCTACAACCAACTTGTGTAGGTAATTGACCACCATTTCCAAAAAATGCTTTACTACTAACGATGTAACTATCGCGTGTCCAATTCGTGTTTTTCAAAATTCGACCCATCGCTCGTTCACTTTCACCATGGGCATACACCTCAGCATTGTCAAAAAAATTAATGCCATTTTCGTATGCAATTTCCATTAAACGTTGTGCTTCAGGATCGCTAATTTGTTTTCCAAAAGTCAACCATGACCCTAAAGATAAACGGCTTATTTGCAATCCTGACTTTCCTAAATTATTGTATTCCATAAACTGTTTTAAGTTATTTCTTATTTTGCTGATGTTTGACAATTCCATTTAGCACAACGACCAAAATAATAATCAATGAACCAATGTAAAATTTAAGATTCAAAAGTTGGTGCTCATTCAAAATGACTATTGCCAACAAAATGGTGTAAACAGGCTCTAAATTAATACTTAAAGAAGCTGTAAATGCGCCTAATTTTTTTACAATTTCAATCATTACCAAAAAGGCAAAAGAAGTACAAACAATTCCTAAAAAGAGCAGCCATGCAAAATCTGACCACGTCATTTCAAAAATTTCAACATTCAACTTATCTTGCCAAAGAAGGAACACACTTACAAAAAGAAATCCAACTAATAACTCATAAAATGTCATTTGAGTTGATGGAACTTCCTCTGAAATCTTAGCGTTAAAAACGGAAAATAAAGCAGCAAACAAAGCTGAACCTAGACCAAAATACATTGCCTTGGTTTCTTGTGGATTAAAATCTCCGGAAATGAAATAAATTCCAAATATCACAATTGCACCCATTCCAAATTCCAACCACGAAAACTTTCGTTTCATTACAATGGGTTCGAGCCAAGTTACATGCAGTGTTGTGGTTGATAAACACAAAACACCTAAGGAAGCTGTTGATAATTGAATTGAATAGTAAAATGTCAACCAATGTCCAGCCACAATCATTCCGATGATTGCAATTTTCCAAATATGTTTTAAGTCTAATTTAAGTGAGCGCTTAGTGTAGAAAAGAAAAATAGCAAGAAATAACGGAGCAATAATCACTCTATACCAAACTATTACAATGGCATCTAAATGAATTAATTTCCCTAAAATCCCTGTAAAACCCCATATAAAGATGATGAAGTGCATCAATATATGGAACTTATATTTTTGAAACAAAACGGTTTATTTTTTCTTGCTCCACTCTTCGATAGAAGCTTTATTCATTTTAACATAGTTTTGATCTCCGTCTTTTTCTGCCGCTGCGATTGAGAAATTTGCTGTTTCGATTGCTCCTTTGTAATCACCAGTTGCAGCTTGAATTTGTGCTTTCAAACGCGACATCCAATAAGCTTCTGGACGTAACTCAACTGCTTTTGTTGACCAAGCCAACGCTTGTTTCAAATCTGCTTTCTCTGTGAAATAATAATTCGCAGCTTGGTGATAATCATTTGCTATTGGTCCATCCATCGTTTTTTTGATACTTGCCATTACCTTATCTTTCGTGTTTAAAGTAAATGGAATATTAACACGTGTTTTGTCCCAAGAAATTTGAATTACTGCACTACTGTTTTGAATATTATCAATGTTGATTGTTAAATTTTCAATCACATCTACTGAGTTTACAACAGGAGCGGTTGTTCTTAATGCTACTTTCTTTACATCCCAAACTTCAGGTAAACCCCAATTGGTAGTTTCTTTGTAGAAAACGATTTCCCAATTGTCTTTTGTTGGTTTAGTATAAATTGCATAAGAACCTGATTTTAAAGTGTCTTTACCAAAAATCAAAGCTTGACTTGTTGTTAAATTCGTTGTTTCATTTGCACCAAAACGCCACATTTCACCATAAGGAACAACATCACCAAATACAACTCGCTCTCTTTTCGCTGGACGATTATACGTAATTGAAAGGTCAGCTAAACCAACTCGCTGTTCGATTTTCCCAGCCGGACTTGCCTTAGGAACTGTGATTTGTGCATTCAACGTAAGTGTCAGTAATGCAAAAGATACTATCAATAATTTTTTCATATTTTAATTTTTTTGTTTCCAAATTTACAATTTTAACAAGGAGTATGAAAGATTGTTTTGAACAAATGATAGAATGATTGAATAATTGAATTTAGAATAAAGTCTTAATGACAATATAAACAACATTCATAAAACTGTTGAAAACATCGGAAATAAGCGCGAGAAAAAAAATTAATCGTTACGTTTAAATTAACAGATAAACACTAGCTAAAATTTAGATTATTCTTAATATTATTTAACGCAAATTACCCTTCTTTCTATATTTTTTCTGTGAAAATAAAAATTTTTTACATTTACTTATCCTACTTATTTACAAATATTTACAAATATTTAAACACATTAAAAATATTTTACTCAACATAATAAGTTAAATTACTCAATATATTGAGTAAAATTAATTATCTTATTGAGTAAAATATTAATTTTGTAATATAAAGTTCAATTATGATACGAAGAAATCAGTTAGAAATAGTTAAATCAAGGATGAATGAAACTAGAAAATTCATTCAAGTTTTGATGGGTCCTCGTCAAGTTGGTAAAACAACAATGATGAAACAACTAACGGAAGAAGTGAAAACTGACACAATTTCAGTTTCGGCTGATGGGGTAATCAATTCAAATTGGTTATGGATTCAACAAATTTGGGAAAATGCACGCATTCATCTAAAAAACACAGTAAACAATGAATTAATTCTAATCATCGATGAAATTCAAAAATTGGATAATTGGAGTGAAATCGTTAAAGAACAATGGGATTTTGACACCAAAGAAAATAACAACATTAAAGTAATTTTACTTGGCTCTTCGCGATTGATGATTCAAAAAGGGCTGACTGAATCGCTTGCGGGAAGATTTGAAGCTACGTATGTTGGACATTGGTCTTTTTCAGAAATGGAAGAAGCTTTTGGTTGGAACGTAAATCAATATATTTACTATGGTGCATATCCAGGAGCAGCAAGTTTAATTCACCAAGAAGAACGTTGGAAAAACTATATCAAAGATGCATTAATTGAAACAAGTATTTCAAAGGATATTTTGATGATGACGCGCGTTGATAAACCAGCTGTTTTGAAACGTTTGTTTGAATTAGGATGTTTGTATTCTGGGCAAATATTAGCTTATACAAAATTGTTAGGTGAGTTGCAAGACGCAGGTAACACAACTACTTTATCTCATTATTTAACTTTGCTTTCAGATTCCGGCTTGTTAGGTGCAACCGAAAAATATTCAGGAAACGTAATTCGAAAACGTGCTTCTAAACCAAAATTCCAAGCTTTTAATAATGCATTACTAACAGCTCAAGATGATTTAACGTATGAAAAAGCACTTTCAGACACTAAAATTTGGGGGAGATTAGCAGAGTCTGCAATTGGTGCACATCTTTTAAACAACGCTATTACAAATAATTACACTGTGTATTATTGGCGAGAAAAAAATGATGAGGTTGACTTTATTCTTGAACGAAAAAAAAACTTAATTGCGCTGGAAGTGAAAACTGGAAGAAAATCCGAAAACAAAGGAATGCGCGTCTTTGCTGAAACTTTTAAGCCGAAAAAAGTTTTGCTAATAGGAACAGGTGGAATTGGAATTGAAACTTTTTTAAGAATGAATCCTGGAGATTTATTTAACTGAAAAAAATCGTTAGAAAGATTCTATTAAATCAACCTAGCTAAAGCAAATTTCAACGCAATTGCTGCTTGTTGGTTTTTGGTTAGAAGCTCAATGTATTTCAACTGAGATTGAATGTAAGCCATTTCACGAACGTTTATCAAGAATAAAGAACTTTCTCCATTTTCAAACATACGTTTTTCAGCTTCCAATAATGTACGGTTGTCTTCAACAGTTTGCTTGTAAATAATCAGCTGTGCACTCATATTTTCTAAATCAACTAAGGAACTTTGAATTTTATAGTTCAAAGAAGCAAAAGTGTTTTCCAACTGATATTCTGCCGATTGAATTTTCAACTCTGCCAATTGTAAATCACCGCGCTCTTTTCTCAAAAACAAAGGCATTTCAAAAGTCAATCCCCACTTGTAATTATTGATTGACATTCCATCCAAGGGATTAAAATTGATTGGTTCATTCAAAAAGTTATATTGCAAATTTAACTGTGGTTTCAATTGTTCTCTTTTAAGTCTTTTTTCAACTTCTAAAGTTTCAATTTTGAAATTGGCAATTTGTAAATACGGGTGACTTTTTATAATTGAATCATTCACCAAAGTTTGATAATCAGCCACATTTTGAATAACGATATCTACTTTTGGAAGCGGAATTGTTGCTTCTTCTAATTCAAGGGGTTCGTCATTTTCTGTCCATAAAAAAGTGGAAAGTTTAAGTTTTGCATTTTGTAATTCAGCTTCAAATTGTTGCAATAAAACTGCTCTCGTTTGCACTTGAATTCTTGCTTCAATACTATCAATTCCCGGTCGTTCACCAAGGTCAGCAGTTCTTTTGATTGCGTCGAATCGAACTTCAGCTAAGGTTAAAGCTTCTTGTAAAATTAAACTTGAATGATAAGCTAAAAACCAATTCCAATAAGAGTAACCCGACTCGTAAAACAATTCATTTAATTGCAATTTTTGTTCAGCAAGCGTACTTTTTTGAAAAATCCTTGCTTTGAATAATTCTGCTCTTCGTTGGTCAATAAACAACCCTTGCCCAAGATTAACAGCTACACCTCCATACCACAATCCGCTGTTTGGTGTTTTGTTTTGCAAATCCAAGTTGGTTCCACGATTGTTTTCCAAGCCTGACTTCAATTCAATTCCGTACCAAGTTGGCAACTTCAAACCGGAGTTAATCATACTGTAGTATTGTGAACCCTTGAAGTATTTTTGATCTATTTGGTTATATACTTTTGGGTCAAAACTGCCTTTGGCTTTTAATAAATTACTTTCCCCTACTTCGGGTTGCAAATTAGCTTGCTTCGCTAACGGATGATTGCGTAAAACCAATTCTTGAAACCCTTGTTCAGAGAAAACAACTTGACTTGAAAGAGAAAGACAAACACCTAAAAATAAAATACTTAATATTGATTTCATTTTTTCTCCTTGTTAGCTTTAACATCTGATTTTTTATAAAAATCTGGAGGGAAACCATTGATAATTCGCCATAATTCATACCAAATCGGCACATCCTTCAAGAGAATCATCGAATTTGTTCCACCACCAACACGTAGTGCTTTTGGCCATGTATAATCGCTCGTGTCAGGTGAAATCAAAACCCTGAATGTTCCATCTTCTTGTGCAAAATTATCAATTGCAAATACTTCTCCACCATAAGTACCATGGCTTGTATTCGGCCAACCTGAAAAAACAATTGCAGGCCATCCATCAAATTGTAATCTTACTTTTTGACCTTGGTGAATGAGTGGTAAATCCATTGGTAGTATATACATTTCTACTGCCAAATCATACACTTTTGGCATAATGGTTAGAATTTCTTCCCCTTGTTTAACGGTCTCGCCAATTCCACTTTGAATCACTTTTGTTACCACCCCATCTTGCGGAGCTGTAATGATATACATTCCATTTCGAATAGAATAATTTGCTGATTGGGTTTGCAATTTAGTTACGTCAACTTCTGTTTCGTACATACTTGTCATTGCAGAAAACTTATCCGATTCAGCTTTTGAAACCTCATCTCGGTATTTTGCTTCAATTGAAGAAAGTTCTACTTTGGCGTCGATAATATCATTTCGCGATTGTAATAATTTCTGTTGTGAACTAATCATACTTCCTTGAGCTCGTTGCATGGAAACTTTTCGAACCTCTAATTCAGTTTGTGATTTCAAACCTTCATTAGTCAATTTTTCAAAACGATTGAACTGATCTTTAGCAATATCGTAATTATTCCTTGCTACCTGATAATCAATACTATCGCTTATCAATTTCAACCTTGTTTGCTTCAACTTTATTTGTGCTTGTTGCAATTTCAATTTTCCAGATTCTATCAATGCATCAATTCGATTATCTAATGAAACAACTTTGTCACCATAAGTTCTCACTGATTGTTCTTTTACACGCAACTGATCTTTGGTTCTTTCCACCAATTTAGGATCAAAATAACCATCTTTAACCTCAGAAATAAAAAGTAAAGTATCACCTTTTTTTACAACGTCTCCATCTTTCACATACCATTTTTCAATTCTTCCAGCAATAATTGTATTAATTGTTTGAGGTCGCTGTTCGGGTCTTAAGGTAATTAATTTTCCATTTGATCGGACATTTTGTGTCCAAGGGATAAACATTAAAATTACTGCAATCATGAAAAAAACATAAAAAACACGAATCACTTTTTTAGTTGATTTTTCTTTAATGACAGATTTCAATGACCAAAAGTCTTCTCTTGGCAATTGAATTTTATTGGATGGTGATAAGTTTAACATCGTCTATTTTTTCGCCTTAAATGATTGATAAGTTCCTTCAAACACAACTTTCCCTTTTTCAAAAACAATAATTTTGTCTGCAATTTTCATTAATTCTTCCTCTTTTGAAGAATAAATAATCGTTGTATTTGGTTGATAATTCATAAGTTCAATTAATTCATCTATTTGAGAATCATTGAGCGTAATTGTTGGCTCCTCCAAAAGAACAAGTTTAGGGTGACCAACAAACGCACGAATCAACAAAATTTTCTTTGTAATATCTTGCGGAATAAAATGTGCTTCTGGATTAAGTACTGTATTATAGCCCTCTGAAAAATTGTTAATTGCATCATTAAGATTAATGATTTTCGCAATTTTTTGTACCTCCTCAAAAGTTGCATACTTCCTTCCAAGTGTAATATTTTCTATGATTGTGGCGTGAAATAATCTGTCTTGTAAAATTAAATTACCAATTTCATTTCTCAAATCCTGAATGTTCAAATTTCCAATTGGTAATCCTTCTACAGATATATTTCCAACGTTAATAGGATACATCCCACCAATCAAACAAAATAGTGTATTCACAGATACCGTTGAATCAGCTACAAAACATACCTTTTGGTTGGAAGAAACTTCAAATGAAATATCTTTCAAAATTGGGTTTCTGTATAAATCAGTTTGAAAAGAAACCTTATCAATTACCAATTCAAAACCACTTTCTCTTTCTGGTATTTTAATTCCATCGTACTTTTCTAGCTCAATATCAGTTACTTGTCCAATTTTTTCAACTGAGGTTAAAACATCATAAACCACTTCCAAACTCGTTATTAACTTTTCAACGGAATTAAGCACCAATAAAATAATTATTTCCGCAGCCACAAATTGACCAATATTCATTGTTTGATTCAAAACCAATAAACCGCCAATTATCAATAATGACATTGCAATTAATACTTTAAAAATCACTAAAAAAGTAAATTGTTGAACTAAGACTTTAAAGTGTATATTTCGTGCGGTCAAATAACCGTTTAAATGCTCATCTGTTTTTGTGAGCGATAATTCAGGATTTCCAGCCATTTTAAAACTAAACCTTGCGTGGGCAATTTCTTCTAACCAATGAGCAATTTTGTACTTGTAATTAGATTCATTCAAACTCGATTCAAAACCTTTTTTGGAAGTAATTTTTAAAATCAAACTCAAAAGCAATACCAAAGTTAAACCGAAGAAAATGAAAAAACTATGATAAAAAGATAACAAAATCAAACCAAAAATAATTTGTAAACTCGCTGCTGTGAAATCAATTAATAATTTTGATAATCCTTTCTGAATTGTCAAAGTATCAAAAAAACGATTAGTCAATTCTGGCGCATATCGTTTGATTAATTCATCCATTTTAATTTTTGGAATACGATCAGCAAATTCAAATGCAGACTTTACAAAAATACGTTGCTGCAAATTTTCCGTAATTCGCATTTGAGCAATTGTTAGGACTCCAGAAAAGCCAATTGCAAGCACTACTAGAAACACTAAAACTATCCACGAAGTACTGACTTGACCTACTTGAATAAAATTGATTATTGCTTGTATTCCAAGCGGTAAAGCAAGCGAAAGTATTCCGCTCAGAACAGCGAAAATATATACATTTCTAATTTCAATGCTATCGGGCTTTAGTAAAAGCCAAAAACGATTAATTGGTGAAATATTAGTTGGTTCCATTGATTCCTAGGGTTTTATTTACGAGGTCAAATGCAAAATTTTCAAATGCATCTTGATCAGGTAATGTATTGGTTAATCTTGGTAAATGATCTTTAAAAAAACGTTGATGATTGCTGCTTTCTATGATTGTAGAAGTCAACATAGCAGGAAAAGGATAAGAAGGGTTTACTTCTTGAATAAAACTAGCAACTCTTGTAACAATTGATTTATAAACTAAGTAAATACCATTTTCATTTTCTTTATCCACTTCTTTAGTTCGGTAAATTTTTGCAGATTCATTAATAGCCAAACTCTTCAAATTTGATTCCCGTTGAAAAACAAGCTCATTTTCTGGATTTGGCACTGATGTTAAAACATGCAGTGAATTATATAACTTCCTAATTGGATCATCAATATTTGCGGTCTCAATCAATAAACGATATTCAATCATTCCCCAATACCAATTGATTAAATACAATAAAAAAGAATGTTTGCATTCAAAATACCTATAAATTGAAGCCTCTGTTGTTTCAATGCGCACTGCCAACTTTTTGAAAGTAAAATTTTCAAAACCAATTTCTTCTAATAAGGCAATACCTACATTAATAATTTTCATCCCTAATTCTGAACTGGTTGGATTTTTTAAAAACAACTTATCATTTACTTTAATATCTACTGTTGATAATAAATGTTCCATAACACAAAATTAATAGTCAAAACAATAGTAACACTATCTTAACTGTTAGTATTAACATTATTTAAGTAAAACTGTTCTCTGTTTCAAAGAAAACTTTGAAAATACTTAAGGAAAATGAAAATTACATTTTCCTAGTTGCTTATGTTTGAGGAAAAAAGATTGGTACTTTGTAAAAAACAATAATTAAAAATTAGTTTTGATTTACTAAGAATTATCAATAAACAGACTGTTCATTAAAATCGCCTTACATTTGAAGTAAAATTAATACCTTCAATGGAGATAAATAATAAAAAAGCAATTGTTTTAGGAGCAAGTGGGCTAATTGGAAGTCAATTAGTTTACTTGTTGTTGAAAGATGAAACCTTTTCTCAAGTAACACTTTTTGTTCGAAAAGAACTTTCTTTTTCTGACAACAAACTAAAACAAATAACAATAGAATTCAATGACTTAGAAAGCTATAATTCGGAATTTGATGGTTCTGTTATTTTTCTTTGTTTAGGAACAACGCGTAAAAAAACACCCAATCTTGAAGATTATCGTGCAATTGATTACGGAATTACCTTACGTGCTGCAAAATTGGCAAAATCTGCAGGTATTGAAGAAGTTCACTTAATTAGTGCCATTGGTGCAAATTCCAAGTCAATAATATTTTACAGTAAATTAAAAGGTGAAATTGAAGAAGATTTAATAAAAATCGGTTTTGAATCCACCTACATTTACCAGCCTTCAATGTTAATCGGAGCAAGAGGCGAATCACGTCCTGCTGAATTAATTTTTCAGAAATTGATGCCGTTTATTGATTTATTCATGATTGGTAAACTCAAAAAATACCGAAGTGTAAGCAAAGAAAAACTAGCACAAGCAATACTTAACTACCAATCAAACACTAAAAAAGGAATTCATCTTATAAATTACAAGAATTTTTAAAAATATTTAGTAACATGAGAAAACTTCAGATGAAAATATAATCGATTAGAAGTTAAGTTACATAATAGGGACTTCAATTTAATTCTTTATGAAACATTAATTTCCATTTTTTAAAACAACTTTGAACTTTTTTCTTGAAATTACTTCAAATCAACTTTTCTCAATTGAAAAAATATAATTACATTTGCCGTCCGTTTTTTTATCTTTTTAGTTTTAGTTGTGAAAAATCAGTTTGAAATACCATTTGTAGGATTAAAAATTGGAATTCATGACTTCGAATTCAAAATAGATAAGTCGTTTTTCGCAGGTTTTCCTTATTCAATCATTGATAATGGTGATTTGAAGGTTTGGATGGAGTTGGAGAAAAAGGAAACTATGTTGATTGCCGATTTTGAAGTTTTCGGTACCGTCAAGATGGACTGTGCAAGATGCAACGAAGAAATGGATATTGAAATTGAAGGTGAGTTAACAATTTATTACACCTTTGGCAATGAAGAAGCCGAAGATGAAAATTTAATCGTAATTCCGAATGAAAGTTATCAAATAGATGTGACACAATCCATTTATGAAATGATAACTATGGCTATTCCTCTACGTCCTATTCACGACGAAGATGAATGCGACGAAGAAATGGTAAAGTTGATTGAGAAATTTCAAAATCAGCCAAAAGAAGAAAAAATAAACAAAGATGATATTGACCCACGATGGTCAGCTTTAAAAAATTTAAATTAAGTAATAGTTGAATTATGGCACATCCTAAACGCAAGATTTCGAAAACGAGACGTGATAAGCGTAGAACTCACATCAATGCAGTTGCTCACAACGTTGCAACATGCCCAACAACAGGTCAACCTCACCTTTTTCACCATGCTCATTGGCATGAAGGGAAATTGTACTACAAAGGTAGAGTTGTTGTTGAAAAAACAGTTGTAGTTGAGTAATAGCTACTTTCTCATTTTCGAATGAAAATAGGCTTAGATATTTCAGGTGGTGATTTTGCTCCAGATGTTAACTTAGACGGAGCTATATTGGCCTACAATGAATTACCAAAAGATTCCCGCCTTGTTTTAATAGGTGACGAGTCTGTAATTTTGGATGGGCTTAAAAATCGTGGGATTTCTCACGATTTTTTTGATATTATACATGCTCCAGATGTGATAACTTTTCATGATCACCCAACACGTGCCATTCCTCAAAAACCAAACAGTTCAATCGCTGTCGGCTTTGATTTGCTTTCAAAAGGAGATCTTTCTGTTTTTGCAAGCACCGGAAACACAGGTGCAATGTTGGTTGGTTCAATGTACAAACTCAACACAATTCCTGGCATTATTCGACCTTGTATAACATCCACCCTTCCCGCAATAAACGGTGATAAAACAATTTTACTCGACGTTGGTTCCAATGCTGATTGTAAAGTTGACGTTTTATATCAATTCGCTGTTTTAGGTTCTATTTATGCAAAAACAGTACACGGAATCGATAATCCAAAGATTGCTCTTTTAAATATAGGTGAAGAAGATTCAAAAGGAAATCTATTAACCATTGCAGCTCACAAAATGTTATCCGAATCTGATGAAATAAATTTCATTGGAAATATAGAAGGTAGAGAACTATTTATAGGAAAAGCAGACGTTATAGTCTGTGATGGTTTCACGGGGAATATTGTGTTAAAAGAAGCAGAAGGAATCTATTCCTTGATGAAACAACGCGGTATTATAGATGAATATTTTGACCGATTTAATTACGAAAATTATGGTGGAACACCCATTTTAGGTGTAAAAGGTAACGTAATTATTGGACATGGTATTTCAAATGACATTGCAGTTAAAAACATGATATTACTCGCAAATGAAGTAGCAGTATCAGGTTTAGCAACAAAAGTAAACGAAGCATTTAATTAAAAATATGAGTAAAATAACTGCAGCAATCACTGGTGTTCAAGGTTATATTCCAGAAGATATTTTAAGTAACGACGATTTGGCAAAAATGGTCGACACCACAGATGAATGGATTACCTCACGTACAGGAATAAAAGAGAGAAGAATCATGAAAAATGGTGCTTCTTCTGACATGGCTGCAGAGGCGGTCAAAGGATTATTAGCTAAGAAAAATATTGATCCGCTCGATATAGAATTAGTGATTTTGGCAACAGTTACCCCAGATTATCCATTTCCAAGTACAGCAAATGTTTTGTGTGATAAGGTTGGGATGAAAAACGCATGGGGATTTGACCTTAAAGCTGCTTGTTCCGGATTTATTTACGCGCTATCAACTGCTTGTCAATTCATTGAAACAGGTAGACATAAAAAAGTTTTGGTTGTTGGGGTTGATAAAATGACTTCAATTTTGGATTACCAAGATCGTACAACTTGTGTAATTTTTGGTGATGGTGCTGGTGTTGTTTTACTTGAACCAAACGAAGAAGGAATGGGGGTTCAAGACTTCATTCTAAGAAGTGATGGTGCTGGAAGAGAATTTTTATTACAACCAGCAGGAGGATGTGTAAATCCACCAACAATTGAAACGGTTGAAAAAAGAATGCATTTCGTAAAACAAGAAGGGAAACAAGTTTTTAAATTTGCAGTTACGAATATGGCGGAAGTTTCAGCGGAAATCATGGAAAAAAATAACCTAACAAGCGAAGATGTTGATTGGTTAGTTCCTCATCAAGCAAACTTAAGAATCATTGACGCAACTGCCGAAAGAATGGGATTGCCACGTGAAAAAGTGATGATCAACATTGAAAAATACGGAAACACGACAGCAGGTACTTTACCTTTATGTTTGTGGGACTACGAAAAACAATTGAAAAAAGGTGATAACATAATACTTTCAGCCTTCGGAGGAGGATTTACTTGGGGAGCAGTTTATTTAAAATGGGCTTATAATTCCTAAGAAATAATTACTTTTAAAACAGAATTAAACCAAATATCATGAATTTAGAAGAAATAAAAGACTTAATTAAACTTGTTTCTAAAACAGGAATTGGCAAAGTTAAAATTGAAAGCGAAGGCTTTAAAATATCGATTAACGGTGGCTCTACAAGTAATGGAGAGCAACCTATTATCTTACAGGCACCCGCAGCACAATCATTTGTAGCAGCACCTGTTGCCCCTATAGCCGAAGCTGTTGTAGCAACAACACCCGCAACTCCAGTTGCGGTGGTAGAAAGTGTTGATGCCAAATATATAACAATAAAATCTCCAATGATTGGTACTTTCTACAGAACGCCAGGTCCAGACAAGGATGCTTTTGTAAACGTTGGGTCAACTATTCAAGCAGGAAGTAAATTGTGTATTATTGAGGCAATGAAAACTTTTAATGAAATCGAAGCAGAAATATCTGGTAAAATAGTTAAAGTTTTAGTTGATAACGCAACTCCTGTTGATTACGATCAGCCTTTATTTTTGGTAGACCCAGCTTAATTTTAAATTAAGTTCACACATTAAAATCTTAGCTTATGTTTAAGAAAATACTCATTGCGAATCGTGGGGAAATTGCTTTGCGCGTTATTCGTACTTGTAAAGAAATGGGGATTAAAACAGTTGCTGTTTATTCTACCGCTGATAAAGATAGTTTACCAGTCCGTTTCGCAGACGAAGCTGTATGTATCGGCCCTCCTGTTAGTGCTAAATCATACTTGTCGATTCCAAATATTATTGCAGCAGCAGAAATTACAAATGCGGATGCAATTCACCCTGGCTATGGTTTCTTGTCTGAAAACGAGAAATTCTCAAAAGTATGTCAAGAACAAGGTATCAAATTCATTGGTGCTTTGCCAGAGCAAATAGCTGGAATGGGAGACAAAGCAACTGCAAAAGCAACAATGATTAAAGCTGGTGTCCCTTGTATTCCAGGATCTAAAGGTTTGTTAAAAGATGTTGCTGATGGAATTAAAATCGCAAAAGAAATTAAATACCCCGTAATTCTTAAAGCAACAGCTGGTGGAGGAGGAAAAGGGATGCGTATCGTTTGGAAAGAGGAAGAAATGCAAGCAGCATGGGATTCAGCACGACAAGAAGCAGGTGCAGCATTTGGGAACGATGGTATTTACATGGAAAAATACATTGAAGAACCACGCCATATTGAAATACAAATTGCTGGTGATCAATTTGGAAGCGCTTGTCATTTATCTGAAAGAGACTGTTCAATTCAAAGAAGACATCAGAAATTAGTTGAAGAAACCCCTTCTCCTTTTATGACTGATGAATTAAGAGAAAGAATGGGTGAAGCCGCAATTAAAGCTGCAAAAGCTGTTCGATATGAAGGTGTTGGTACAGTTGAATTCTTGGTGGACAAAAACCGTGATTTTTACTTCATGGAAATGAATACACGTATTCAGGTTGAACACACAATCACTGAGGAGGTTATCAATTTCGATTTAATTAAAGAACAAATTAAAATTGCTGCTGGGTACAAAATTTCTGGTAAAAACTACTATCCTTTAATGCATGCAATACAATGTCGTATCAATGCTGAAGATCCATTTATGGATTTCAGACCTTGTCCCGGAAAAATAACAGACTATCATTGCCCAGGTGGACATGGAATTAGAATTGATGCGCATGTTTATTCAGGTTATACAATACCACCAAACTACGATTCAATGATTTCAAAACTAATTGTGGTGGCACAAACACGTGAAGAAGCAATTTTAAAAATGAAAAGAGCACTTGATGAATACATTATAGAAGGAGTTAAAACCACTATTCCTTTTCATCAGAAATTAATGGAAAATGAAGACTTCAAAAATGGAAACTTCACCACTAAATTCATGGAAACATTTGATTTTTAACACATAAAAAATAGTTAAATAGAAAGTTCGAGTATTACAAACTCGAACTTTTTTATTTTATACCAAAACTTTTTTTAAGCAAATTATATCTAATCTGATTTTGTTACTAAAAAATTCTTAGTTAAGAATTAAACTTATAACCGACTCCTCTGATGGAATGAAAATGAATTGGATTTTTGGGGTCTTTCTCAAATATCTTGCGAAAAACAAGAATGTAGTTATCAATCGTTCTAGAAGTCGGAAACTGATCCTTGCCCCAGATTTCATCAAGAATTTCATCCCTAGAAATAACTTTACTTTCTTTTTCTTTAAATAATTTTAGGAGTTCCACTTCGCGTTTTGAAAAAACATGAACAGTTATTCCAGAACTATTTTTTACTTCAAAACTAGATAAATCTATACTTAAATTTCCAACTTGATAGGATAAAATTTCTTTACTAGTAGAAATTTGCTGAGACAGAATATGAACTTTTAAAAGTAATTCCTCTAAATCAAAAGGCTTTGGTAGATAATCATTAGCACCTAATTTTAATCCGTTTACTCGATCAGAGGTTGTACCTTTCGCTGATAGAAATAAAATTGGAACGGTACTTTTTTCACGAATAAATCGACATAAATTCAAACCACTTACAAATGGAAGCATTACATCTAAAATAATTAAGCTAAAATCAATATTTTTTTCAAAAGCATTTAACGCTTCTTTTCCGTCTTGAAAAGTAGTAACAGTATAGCCTTCAAGCTCTAAATTCAACTGAATCATGTCTCTTAAACTCCTCTCGTCCTCTACTAAGCAAATTGAAATCATGTTTGTTTAATTAAAATAGTCAGATATATTTGTGTGAAATTACTCAAAACAAATAAACTATGAAAAAACAATTACTCTTATCTGTTTTACTTTTTGTTGCTTCAACAATTAGTATAAACGCTCAAAACATTATCCCTATAATTCAAAAATTTGAAGTTAGTAAGGATGTACCAACAACCGTTTTACCTGCTCCAGATTTGGAACAATTACGGACAGAAGATGCATTAAGAGACAAACAAGGAATGTTGTACAGAATTGGTGTGGCCTCATTTGTTAGTATTAGTACTGAAAACTCAGGTTGGTGGACTACATTAGAAAACGGTGACCGTCAATGGCAATTAAAAATCAAATCAGAAGGCGCTGAAGCTTTAAGTTTTCTTTTTGAAAAATTCAAACTATTTGGTGGTTCTAAATTAGAAATTAGAGATTTAAGTGGGAAATTAGTTCACAAAGTTCTAACTTCCGAAGACGTTCAAGATCATTTCAGACAAAATGCAGCTTTGTGTTTTGGAGATGAATTAGTTTTAACTTTAACTGAACCAAAAAATACAACTCCTTCTGAAATTCTAATCGAAAGAGTCATGTATAACTACCGCTCAACTGGAAATCCAAATGCTGCAAAAATCAATGAATCAGAAACTTGTGAAGTAAATGTAAATTGTTCTCCAGTAGGTGATACTTGGCAAGATGAAAAAAGAGGAGTAGCGAGAATTTATGTTGTGGAAGCAGGTTCAGCAGGATGGTGTACAGGTTCATTGATTAATAACACAGCACAAGATTGTAAACCGTACTTTTTAACAGCATTACATTGTGGAGTAACAACGAGCGCATCAGATATGACGCAATGGAAATTTTACTTCAGATATGAATCACCAAATTGCAACAATCCTTCAACTGCAGGAACTTTAGATGATTACTTTATTACAGGGTGTTTACGTATCGCAGATTCTGGTGATGGTGGTGGAGATACAGGCTCTGATTTCTTACTAGTACAATTAGGTACAGCAAATAATACTTCAACAATCGTAACTCAATTAAAATCAACAAATTTCAATGCTTATTGGAATGGTTGGAATGCAAACACTACAGCAACAGCTGGAGGAACAGGTATTCATCATCCCGCAGGAGATATTAAAAAAATATCTACAGCAACTGGAAATACAGTAAGTGGAGGTTGGAATGGAAATGGTTTACAATCGCACTGGAGAGTTACTTGGACGGCCAATTCAAACGGGCATGGTGTAACAGAAGGAGGCTCATCTGGTTCTCCATTCTTTAATAATTCACAAGGATATATCGTTGGAACTTTAACTGGAGGCGGCTCATTTTGTACAGCTTTAACCTCACCAGATTACTATGGTAAATTATCTTATCATTGGACAACAAATGGTACTACAAACAATCGTCAATTAAAACCATGGTTAGACCCAACAAATTCTGGCCTTCTAGTTTTAGCAGGTTCAAACGATCCATGTTCAAATCCAACTACACCAGTTGCGAATTTTGTAGCAAATCAAACTAACGTTGCTCCTGCAACCAACGTAACTTTCACTGATCAATCTACAGGTGTTCCCACATCTTGGGCTTGGTCAATTACTCCAGCAACAGGATGGGCGTATGCAAGTGGTTCAACTGCAAGTTCACAAAATCCTGTTGTAACCTTCAATACTGTTGGTCAATACACAGTTACTTTAACAGCTTCAAATGCGCAAGGTTCAGATGCAGAAACGAAAACAAATTATATCATTGTTGCTCAAGCAACAGGTCCATGTACACCTTCGGTTACAGGTGCTTGCGATGAATACATTCAAAATGTAACTTTAAACACAATCAACAATACTACAACTTGTACAACTGGTGGTTATGTTAGTTACACATCAACTTCAACTTCATTATCAAAAGGAACACAGTACACAATGACAGTTACACCCGCAATTGGTACAAGCGCAGGTGCATACACTGGCGATGAAATAGCTGTTTGGATTGATTACAACAATGACTTTACTTTCGCTTCATCAGAAAGAGTTGCTTATGTAATCGTTGCAACTGGATGGAGTAATCAGTTCACGTTTACTGTTCCAACAAGTGCGGTGACTGGAGCAGTTAGAATGCGTGCTCGTATTTCTTATTCTGTTGTTGCAGATGGTGGTGCACCAATTGACCCTTGTGCTGTTGCTTCTTTCGGTGAAACGGAAGATTATACTGTCAATATCATTGCTGGAGGAGGCTCTGGTGTTGGAATCGAAGAAAATGTTTTAAATGCAGCTTCTATTTATCCGAATCCAACAACGGATTTATTGAATGTTGATTTAAGCCAAGTGAACGAGGAAGTTGAAACGGTTTCTTTAATCGATATCACTGGTAAAACAATTCAAACGATTGCAGTTAATGCAGCTGATAAAGTAAACTTTGATCTTTCTACAGTTGCAAGTGGATTATATTACGTTCGTATCGCATCAGCAACGAATGAAATTATAAAACAAGTTGTGAAAAACTAATAAAACAATCACTAAATAAAAGCCCTATTAGCGAAAGTTGATAGGGCTTTATTTTTAAAAATGAGATTGATTTTCAAATGGTAAAGAATAAAACAAGTTTACTTCAGGTTTTTCCCAAAAGATTTTTTGTTTATTCTTAAAAATATACCAATTAAGCGAAATTCACAACTTAAAAACAATCTTTATATAATCATTTTAATAACTTTGCTTTCCTAAAAATTGCTTTGAAAATGGATAAAGTTTCTTATGTTGGAAATGCGGATGTGAATGCGATTGACCATCTGTACAAACAATACCGACAAGACCCTGACAGTGTGGACATTGGTTGGAAAAAATTCTTCGAAGGATTTGAATTTGCACAAACAAATTTCGAAGACGGAGGAGAGATTCCTGAGAATTTCAAAAAAGAATTCAAGGTTATCAACCTCATCAATGGCTACCGTCAAAGAGGTCACTTGTTTACCAAAACAAACCCTGTTCGCGACAGAAGAAAATATACTCCAAATTTATCAATAGAAAACTTTGGACTTGAGCAAAAGGATTTAGACGAGACTTTTCAAGCAGGTGAACAAATTGGACTTGGTGCTACAACTCTGAAAGCAATTATCAATCATTTGGAAGAAAGCTACTGCCAATCAATCGGCACGGAATATCTTTATATGAGAGATCCAGAAAGAATTGAATGGCTTCGCAACAAAGTGGAAACAAAAAATACAATTCCATTTTCAAAAGAAAGAAAAATTCAGATTTACAAAAAATTAAATCAAGCTTCTGGCTTTGAAGCGTTTCTTGGTAAAAAATTCGTTGGACAAAAACGATTTTCAATCGAAGGTGGTGAAGCATTAATTCCAGCTTTAGATACTTTAGTTCACAAAGGTTCTGACTTGGGCGTGGAATATTTCGTAATGGGTATGGCACACAGAGGTCGTTTGAATTCATTGGCAAATATTTTTGAAAAACGCCCAAGAGATATTTTCTCAGAATTTGAAGGAAAAGAATTTGATTTCGAAGCAGCTTTTGATGGAGATGTTAAATACCATCAAGGTTATACATCACATATTACACTTTCCAACGGGAAACCAATGGGAATTACACTTTCGCCAAATCCATCACATTTAGAGGCAGTTAACACTGTTGTTGAAGGAATTGCTAGAGCGAAAATTGACCACGTTTACAAACACGAAAGCAAAGTTTGTCCTGTTCTCATTCACGGTGATGCTGCGGTTGCAGGTCAAGGAATTGTGTATGAAACAATTCAAATGGCACAATTAGATGGATATAGAGCTGGTGGAACAGTTCATATTGTCGTGAACAATCAAGTTGGTTTTACAACGAATTATTTAGATGGACGTTCGTCAACTTATTGTACAGACATTGCAAAAACAACGCTTTGTCCTGTATTTCACGTAAATGGTGACGATATCGAATCAGTTATCAAAGTAGTGGAAGCAGCGATGGAATACCGTCAATTCTTCAATCGCGATGTATTCATTGATTTATTGTGTTACAGAAAATACGGTCACAATGAAGGTGATGAACCTAAATTCACGCAACCTAAATTGTACGATTTAATTGCGAAACACCCTAATCCGAAATTGATTTACCAAAAACAATTGATTGAAGAAGGTATTTTGTCAGCTGATGATGCTAAAAAATTAGAAGACGATTACAATCAATTCTTGGAAGTTGAGTTCGATGCTTCTCGCAAAAACGAAAAAGCATTGGTTTACGATTTCTTAAGCCAGATTTGGGAAGATTACCGCCACGGAACAGCTAAAGATTTTGAACAATCTCCAGAAACAGGTATTGACAAACAAAAATTATACGACCTAGGAATTAAACTTTCTACATTACCTGAAGGAAAAAAATACTTCCGTAAGATTGCAAAAATATTTGAAGACCGTTTAAATGCCTTTAAAAATGACAGTTTAGATTGGGGTTCTGCTGAAATGTTAGCGTATGCAACTTTATTAGTTGAAGGCAATCACGTTCGAATTTCAGGACAAGATGTGGAACGTGGAACTTTCTCTCACCGTCACGCTGTTGTGAAAACGGAAGATACAGAAGAAGAAATTGAAACATTGAATTTGTTGAGTGATTCACAAGCAAAATTTGAAGTTTACAATTCTTTGCTTTCAGAATATGGCGTTTTAGGTTTTGAATACGGTTATTCATTAGCAACACCAAAAAGTTTGACAATTTGGGAAGCACAATTTGGAGATTTCTTCAATGGCGCTCAAATTATGATTGACCAATTTATTTCCGCAGGGGAAGACAAATGGGCAACACAAAGTGGATTGGTAATGTTGTTACCTCACGGTTACGAAGGTCAAGGAGCTGAGCACAGTTCTGGTAGAATGGAGCGTTTCTTACAACAATGTGCGGATTTAAACATGCAAATTGTAAACACTTCTACGCCAGCAAATCATTTTCACTTATTACGTCGTCAATTGAAACGCGATTTCAGAAAACCGTTGGTTGTTTTCTCTCCAAAAATGTTGTTGCGTTATCCAGATGCTACTTCAACATTGGAAGAAATGGCAACTGGTTCGTTCCAAGAAGTGATCGACGATGCTACTGCAAATGTTAAAGAAGTAGATACAGTTGTATTATGCAGTGGTAAATTCTACTACGAGATGAAACTGAAAGCGAAAGAATTGGGTGTTACAAATATGGCATTCGTTCGAATCGAGCAATTGTATCCTTTGCCACAAAAACAAATCGATGCGATTTTAGCGAAATACAAAGCGAAAAACATTATTTGGGCACAAGAAGAACCAGCAAACATGGGTGCTTGGACGTATATGGCTATGAGTTTAAGAAAATTAGACTTAATTGGAATTACTCGTCCTGCTAGCGCTGCATCTGCTGAAGGTTCTAAAAAACTACATGAAAAAAGATTAGCAAAATTATACAGCCAACTATTTGCTTATGCAAAGGCAACCGTTTAACAGTAACAAAATAAGATAAAGATGTCAGTATTAGAAATGAAAGTCCCAAGTCCGGGAGAATCGA
>CALPMC020000050.1 GCA_943324565.2 Chitinophaga pinensis
AATCATTTGTCGCGACCTTTCTAATTTGTCTTTTTATTCAAAACAGATTGACAGAGCAACATTTAAATTGTTGAAACATCATTTACCTGGACCATTTACATTTATCTTACCAGCAAACAATGACATTCCTAAAATTTTTGATACCAACAAAAAGGAAATTGGAATTCGTGTTCCTGACAATGAAATCATTTTGGAAATTGTTCGCCAATTAGGCAATCCAATTGCAACAACATCCTTGCACAATAAAGCTGATAATATCCAAGAATACTTCTCCGATCCGTATGAGATTTATCAAAATTATGACGACGATGTGGCAATGATTATTGATGGAGGCTATGGAAAATTAGACGTTACCACTATTGTTGATTGTACGCAAGGGGCACCAGAAATTGTGCGTCAAGGATTAGGAATTTTAGAATTTTAATATGTTAGTAATTGTCGATTGCGGAAGTTCAAAAGTGCCCTACATAGAGCAAATGGTGGACGAATATTGTGATTTCAAAACTGTTTCTTTTTTTGATTTAACACTTGAGATTGCCAATGAAGCCAACGGACTTATTTTCTCAGGAGCACCCTTGTTGATTACTGAAATCGAAATGGAGAAATTCACAAATCATGTAAGTTGGATAAAGGAATATGAAAAACCCATATTGGGAATTTGCTTTGGTCATCAATTACTTGGATTGGTTCATGGTGCTTTTGGTTCACGAATGAAAGAAGACCGCGATTGGCAAGAAATTGAAAACTACATTGATTCACCTTTACTAGATAAATTTCCACCTGTTTTTGAAATGATGGAAGATCACTGTGAAAGTATTTCTGTTCCATCAGGATTTGTATTAGTTGCATCTTCAGATGCGTGTGTTAATGAAATGATGCAACACCAAACCAGACCATTTTTCGGAGTTCAATTTCACCCAGAAGTTTCAGGAAATCATGGCAGTTTGTTGATTGAAAATTTTGTAAGAGTCGCAGGTGAAATCAAGTAAAATTGAATTTTTCCTTTCGTCGCGACGAATAAATTTTACAATCTTCATTCTAAATTCAATTATACTACCTTTGCACCCCAACTCAACTTTGATTTGGAATTACAATTAGAAAACAAATGTCAGAAGAACGCTTAGACAAAATCTTAATCGAACGAAAACTGGTAACAACACGTGTTCGTGCGGAACAAATAATCACCGAATCAGGAGTTTTAATTAATGGAAAACTGATTACAAAACCAGGAAAAAAATTCCCAATTGACGTTGAAATTCAAGTGATGGGCGAAGAAATCCCTTGGGTTTCAAAAGGTGCTTTGAAATTAATAGGTGCACTTGAAAAATGGAATTTAGATTGTACAGACAAAACATTCATCGATTTAGGTGCTTCGACTGGTGGTTTCACTGAGGTTTTGTTGCACAACGGCGCTTCGAAAGTATTCAGTGTAGATGTTGGAACGAACCAATTGCACCAACGCATCAAAGAAGATGAGCGCGTTATCAACCTTGAAAAAACTCATGTGCGCGACTTGACTGTAAAATTGATTCCAGAATTAGTGGACGGTTTAGTTGTGGATGTTTCTTTTATTTCCTTGGAAAAAACGATTCCATTTGTACACTCATTTTTGAAAGAAGGCGCTTGGGCTGTGTTGTTGATTAAACCGCAATTTGAAGTTGGAAAAGCAAATTTGAATAAAAACGGAATCGTTAAAAACACAGCACTTTATCCAGAAGTGATTGAAAACGTTAAAAATATGTGCGGAAAAAACAACCTTGCATTTCAAGATGTGATGGATTCTCCAATTCTAGGTGGTGATGGTAACAGAGAGTTTTTGGGGTATTTTATCAAGAAATAGAAATAGTCCTAGCCAGAAGACGCAAAAAAATAATTAAAGATAGGAGGTATAGCGTTGAAAATCATAAAAAGAAATCAATTTATGATTGTTTTTAAAGAAAGTTTGAAAGTTTGAAACTTTCAGTTTACACACTTAGCGGGTTGGTGTCTTTTTTAATGGACATTAGTAAAAAATAATCTTTAAAAGTCATTTCAAATTTTGAACTAGTTCTTCACCTAAAGCATCGTAATCAATTCCATCAAAATTTCCAGAAGACATCATTAGTAAAACTGAATTATCCCATTTTTGAGTGCGAATAAAGTCTAAAACTTCAGAAGTTTCATTCATTACTTGAATATTGCCACCAAAACCGTCAAACACTAATTCTTTTGTAATAGGTTCGAGTTTTTTGTGTTCCACCACTTCTGGACTGTAATAAACAATTGCGATATCCGCTTTTTCCATTGCGTTATTATAGTGTGGTAGAAATTCTTTTTTCAATGAGGAAAAAGTGTGTAATTCCATACAAGCCACAACTTTTCTTGTTGGATATTGGTGTTTGATTGCATTCGTTGTTGCTTTTAGCTTAGAAGGAGAATGGGCAAAATCCTTGTAGAGTACAAAGTCAGCTTTTTCAATCACTTTTTGTAAGCGTTTTCCGGCACCTGTAAAATCACTCATTGCATTTAAAAAGTCGGAAGAATTAATTCCAATTGCCTCACCTAAACGCATTGCGCCAATAAGATTCTGTAAATTGTGTGGACCGAAGATTTTTAAATCGTAATTGTTCCCTTCATATGATAGTTTTGTTCCATTATCCGCAGGTATAAACTCAGGAGTAGAGTAGGGAATAGCTCTTAATATCGAATTATATTTTTGACCTAAATGATTAACTTCTTCGTCTTCACTATTGTAAATTAAAAGTCCTTTTGAATCAATTAAGGAGCAAAAAACATCAAATTGTTCAACGTAATTTTCAAAGGTTGGAAAAACATTGATGTGATCCCAAGCAATTCCGCTTATGATAGCAATCGTTGGCTGGTATAGATGAAATTTTGGTCTTCTATCAATCGGAGAACTTAAGTATTCATCCCCTTCTAGAATCATGATTTTTGCATCTTCACTTAATTTCACCATGCAATCATAACCTTCCAATTGCGCGCCCACCATATAATCAACATTGATTCCTAATTTACTGATGGCGTGTAATAACATTGAAGTGATTGTTGTTTTTCCATGACTTCCGCCAATGACCACACGAATTTTATCCTTACTTTGTTCATACAAATATTCTGGATAGGAGTAAATCGGAATGTTTAGTTCTTTTGCTTTTAGCAACTCTGGATTGTCGATTCGAGCATGCATTCCTAAAATGACAGCGTCTAAATCTGTTGTGATTTTGGAAACGTCCCAACCTAGTTTATTTGGAAGAATTCCTTGTTGTTCTAAACGTGTTCTTGATGGTTCAAAAATTTCATCATCGGACCCAGTTACGATTTCTCCTTTACGACTTAATGCAATTGCTAAATTGTGCATTGCGCTCCCTCCAATTGCTATAAAATGTACGTTCATAATTATTAATATGAAACGAATTTAAGCGAGATAATCTAATGTGAAACAGTTAAAACGGTAAGTTACCCACATGAAATTATTAATAGAAATAGCAAGTAAACATTTTACTTTTCTATAATGTTTTCTCCTGTTGATTGATTAAACCAAATAAAATCAGGAACCTGAGCACCGTCTCTTGTGTAAGAATTTAAACCAGCATCGTTTGTTATTTGTTCGAAAACAACACCGTGACCATTTTTGTCAACTACAACTCTACGAACAATTACCTTAATGACGTAATCATCTGCATTTTTTATTTTATAAACACGTTCTGTCATTTTATTTTTCTCAAATGGAACACCATTTTCGTCAATAAGATTATTTGCTGACAGAATTCGCGTATCAGTATAATCCATTAAAACTTGAACCTGATTTGAGCGAGCTTCTTGATTTTGTCTTTCAATTGAATCTTTTTTGAAATTTGCATATTGTACGCTTTCAACACTTAGTTGTTGTTGACCTTGACGAGCAATTAAATCCGAGTAAACTCCATCTTTGTTTAATTGTGATTGAGCTTTGTTTCTATCAATTGTTGCAATTTGATTAACATATTGCTCCTGTATTTTTTTATCTGTTTCAATTTTTAAATAATCCGTTTTGTCTTTCCAATTGTCAATGTTTTTAGACATATTTTCTTGTAATTGTTTAGATTCAGCATTTTTGCGTTCAACTGCTTTCTCTGCTTGAAGTTTCACATCTTCTTGCAAATATTGCGTTTTCAAAGCGTCAGATCTCACTTCTTTTTGAATTATTTCGCTTTGATTTGCATAATCCAAAACGCGGTTTTTTTCTTCATCTTGTCTTGCAGCAATTACAGTATTGTTAAAATAATTGGTGTAATCAACATTGTCTTTTATATTTTGCTGATAGGAAAGAGGTTGTGTTTTTGTTCTTTCTGTTGTAGTAAACATATCATTGTATGCTGTCATACTTGGATCTTTTCCAGTAACTAATTCTCCTGGAGCACTTAATTTATTTGTTGTTGATGAAGATAGGGTAGTGGTAGTTACTGAAGTTGTGGTAGTTGTTTTATTATTAGTTTTCACTAGAGCGTTTAGAGAATCAATACTTTTTTGTAATTGTGCCTTTTCTGCATTAGGAGCTATTTTTTTTGTGATTACATAATTGCGAATCGTGTTATTTAATTTCTCTAAAGCTTCATCATTTTTTTTAGAAGCGACCGATGCAAAGGCTTTTTGTTTTTCGATATAATAAGCTTCCATTCGATTTATTTTGTCTTTCAATTCTACAACTTCAGTTTCATTAACCTTGCTTTTCATTGGGTCAGAATTCAAGATGTTTTTCGCTACACTATAAAAACTGCTTCCTTTGTCAAAATTTTCTTGTGCTTTTGCTAATTGTGCTTTATACAATTGATCTTCCGTGTCTTTTTTCGCTTGAACGTTTAGAATACCTTCTTTTACCTCTTTTGAATATTTATTAATTAAATCTTGATTGGAAAATCTAGAAATTGTTGGTTCGGTTGCACGATAAGTTTTAATGGCTTCATCAAGTTTTGATTTACTCAAAAATTCAATTGCAGTTTTTAAATCTTTTTTGACAATTTCTTCAAGTGTGGCATCAGATTGTCCACCTTTTAGTTTTGAGATTTCTGAATCAATGAATGCTTTTTGATTAGGTTGAAAACTAATAGCTTGATTGAATTTTGCAATTGCTTCATTGTATTTTTTAGCAGCTACAAAAGTGTTTGCTTCTTGAACCGCTTTTTCATAACTAGCTTTGTTTTTTGCATTATCAGCTTCCTTTTGTTTTTCTAAAGCGATTTTTTGGACTTGTTCTTTTACATATTGATCTGTTGGGTAAAGTTTGGCAGCCTCTGAATATTTTAACTCAGCTAAGGGCCAATTAGCACTTTTAAAAGCAGCATCTCCAGCTTCTTTGAAAATGGTATAATCTTTTCGTTTAACGTCCTCTGCTTTTTGAGCTTGCAAGTTCAAATTAGTTACAGCTCTATTTTTAATTATCAATGAATCTTTTGGAGCAACAACTAATGCAGAATCATAATAAGTAAGTGCTCTCGCATAATCTTTTTTGTTATTCGATTTTTCAGCTTCAACAACAAACTTTCTTGAAGCATTATTTATTTCTGCTTTTTCATAAGCTTCTTTCACTTTTTTCTCAATATCATCTTTAACTTTCATATTTGGTTTAACAATAAAAGATGGTTGATCCCAAGTAAATTTTTCAGCATAACCAATTTTTGCAAAATTTAAATCTACTCCCGAACGTAATTCATACAATTCAATTATTAATTCTTCAACTAATTCTAGGGTCGTTGCGTTGGCTCGATTTTTATCTATTTTCAAGGTTGAAATATCAAAAAGTACCTTTTTTGATATGTAACCAGGCTTAGAAACCAATAAATCTATTGGTTCTAAAATATTTACTT
Organism: Chitinophaga pinensis; assembly: GCA_943324565.2. GTDB lineage: Bacteria > Bacteroidota > Bacteroidia > Flavobacteriales_D > Crocinitomicaceae > UBA952. Next base: position 5,841 of record CALPMC020000050.1, read on the forward strand.
TACCTGAAATTGAGTAATTTCCGTAGTTATCCGTTATGGATTTTGATAAAGTTCTTTCATTTTGCATCATGTAAATTGTAACACCAAAAAGTTTTGCATCCGTTACAAAATTATTGATCGAACCGTCCAAAGAAATGGTCACACTTGTTGCTTGCGAAAAACTTATCGAAGTATAAAAAGTGCTTAAAAAGAATAAAAAAAGTATTTTAGTACGCATATTATCTATTATAGTGTCTATTATTGCAATGAAGTTATTAACGTAATAGTTTACTTTGGTTGCAGTTTTACAAAATTGGTGAAAAAACACGAATATTAAAATGCTTTTTTTTAATGAATTAAGTTTTTGGGAGCGCAAAGAATATTTAAATGGAATTGACTTTGCAATAATTGGTTCTGGAATTGTAGGAATGAGCACTGCCATTTTTCTAAAAAAGCGATTTCCGTCAGCTAAAATAACCATTTTAGAACGAGGATATTTACCAACTGGAGCAAGTACAAAAAATGCTGGTTTTGCTTGTTTTGGAAGCCCTACAGAATTATTTGATGACTTGCAGAAAAATAGTGAAGATAAAATTTGGGAAACATTTTTATTGCGTTATCAAGGACTTCAGACTTTGTTTTCTTTAGTCGACAAAGAGCGAGTTAATTATAAACCCTGCGCTTCTTGGGATTTACTTGCGAAGAACCAATCCGATATTCCAGTTGATTTTATTGACTATTTAAATTCAAAAACAAATTTATTCATTAAGGAGTCGGATGTTTATTCAGATGATTCCCTTTTTGCTAATTCTTTTGGATTTAAAGGTTTTCAAAAAGCTTATAAAAACCGTCTCGAAGGAAGTCTAGATACTGGCAAATTAATCACTGAATTATACAAAAAAACGGTTGAGCTTGGAATTCAAACTTTATTCGGAATCAATTTAGAATCTTACACTGAAGCTAAGCAGGAGGTGAGTTTAAATACCATTTTTGGTGAAATGAAATGTGCTCATTTAGTGATTTGTACGAATGGTTTTGCCAATAAATTTCTTGATGCAGATTTACAACCCGCTCGTGCACAAGTTATGATTACTAAACCAATTCAAGATTTAAAATTTGAAGGAACTTTTCATTTTGATGCGGGTTATTATTATTTCAGAAATATTGAAAATCGCATTTTGATCGGTGGTGGAAGAAATTTGAATTTCAAAGGAGAAACAACAGAAAAATTTGGAACAACTGACCAAATTCAAGATTCTATTTTGAATTTATTAAAGGAAAATATACTTCCAACTACAGCTTTTGAAATTGATTATTCGTGGTCAGGAATCATGGGTGTTGGGCAAGAAAAGTCCCCAATTATAAAAAAAGTGAACAATCGTGTGGCTTTTGGTGTTCGTATGGGTGGAATGGGTTTAGCAATCGGTTCTGAAGTAGGAAAAAAACTCGCAAATTTATTTTAAGTGGAAAACAAAGAATTCATCAATCCAATCGACCCAGATAAAATCACGGAAAATCCGCATAGTTTGGAATATGCACATCATGCAGGAAGTGCGTTAATCAAACCCGAAGACCAAGGAAAACTCAAAGGTCGTGCTCTGGAGGCGATGGATCATCAGACAGATATGCAACTGAATCAAATTTATGAACAGATGCAATTGTTGGCAGTACAAGCAAAAAAATTAAACGCTAGAAAACAAGTCTCAGAATTTATTTATCAAGCAGAAATGCGTTTTGAACCTTTTATTAATCACACTTACCATTTATATCAACGCGACAACAAAGCGTTTGTTCTTTCGCTAGTAGGACCAGATCAATGGGGTAGAACTAAACAAAATTTTGATTTCATCGCAACCGTTAAACTGTTAGCTGATCATACTTGGGATATTTTAGCTCAGAATCCAAAATTTGAGTTTTAAAAAAATGATTCGTATATTTTAATCAAGTCAGCCTTTCTAAGAGTTAGAGTTTTAATTAAACTTTTGATCTCATTTTACGACCATTCTTTTTTAAACTGCTCCAAAAAATCGAGCATAACTTTTTGTCGTTCTTCCGCAAGAATTTTCGCTGTTGGCGTTTGTATTCGATCTTTGAGAAGTAATAATTTCTCGTAAAAGTGATTGATTGTGTGACTTTTAGAAGTGTAGTAATCTTCTTTTGAACTATGAAGTCTCGGTTCAATTTCCGGGTTATAAAGTGGTCGGTTTCTACTTCCACCGTAAGCAAAAGCTCTAGCTATTCCAATCGCACCAATCGCATCCAAACGGTCGGCATCACGCACAATTTGACCTTCCAAGGAAGCAGCTTCATCCGCAACATTTGCACCTTTAAACGAAACAATTCCAATGACTTTTGAAACTTTTTCCGCTAATTCCTCTGAAGCTCCTTTACTGATTAGTAATTCATAAGCTACTTTTTCGCCTTTCTGAAAATCGCCGTCATTGTATTTGTGATCAGCAATATCGTGTAATAAGGCAGCCAATTCAATGACTTCTAGATTTCCACCTTCCTGTGATTGAATGTATTTTGCCGTATTCCAAACGCGCTCGATGTGAAACCAATCATGACTACCTTCAAAAGATTCAAAGCGTTCTTTTACAAATTGTTGAATCGTTTGAGTTAAAGTGTTCATGGATTAAAATTTCAATACTTTTTGAGTAGCTATTTTTGAATCACCTGTGATTTGAACGAAGTAATAACCTTTTTCAAAATGAGTAAGGTCTAAATTTTTATCGCTCGTTTCAAGTAACAATGTTCCATTGACTGAAAACAAACGTATTGTATCAATTGCTTCATCAGATTTGATTGTCAATTGATTTTGAAATGGATTTGGATAAACTTTAAATCGTAAGTCTGCAATTTCACCAACACTTACAGGATCTTCTTTTCTAACTTTAATATCGTCAATGTAAAGTTTGAAACCATCGTAAGTTCTGTTTACAAAAGCGATATAAATTTGCTGTGAATTGAAACCTTCCAACGAAAGATTTACTTCGCGATTGGTCCATTCAAAATTTTCTTCTTCAATATAACCAATTGTATCAACGAAATCGCCTGGTTGAATTCCTGTTGTGGAAACAAAAACGTAGTAATCATCGGGGAAAGATGGATCGTGTGATTTAGCATTCCAAGAAAAATAATTTCCAAAAGTTCCTAATTGTAAAGCTGGGGTAATTAACCAACGACTTGCAGTATCTTCCACGCTGAAAAAAGAAGTTGAAGCAGCAACTTTATTAGTTGAAGAATCTGGATCATCATAAGCAATCCAAGCACTTGTGAATTCAGAAACCTGAGTATCAGGTGTGTTTAAGTCGGCATCAACAATCGTAAAATTGGTTGGAATTCCACTTTGGAAATCGATATTGAGGAGTTCAATTTGGGCAGTCAATTCACTTGTAAAAGGAATTAAAAGTAAGGTAAGCAGTATTTTTTTCATTAAGGCAAATTTAAGCTTAATCTGTTAAAGGCAGGCAATTTGATAAAATCTTTTGAAGATTAATAGGTTAAAAGACCCGAATTAATTTTTGTATCTTCGCCAAAACTTTTTTCAATGCGCGTTTATCTTGATAATGCTGCCACAACACCAATCGCACCAGAAGTAGTGGAAGCCATGTTGCCTGTTTTAAAGGAAAACTTTGGAAACCCTTCATCAACTCATTTCTATGGTCGTAATGCAAAAGCACTTGTTGAGACATCAAGACGTTCAATTGCAGCTCATTTAAAATGCAAAGCTTCTGAAATTATTTTCACTTCAGGAGGAACGGAAGCTGATAATATGGCAATTCACACTTCAATTGTAGAATTAGGTGTAAAGCGAATTATTACGACAACTATTGAACATCACGCAGTTGGTCACACGGTTGAAAATTTGGAAAAAGCTGGAGAAATTGAGCTTGTTTATGTCAATATCGACAACAAAGGCAATGTAGATTTGAATCATTTGGAAGAACTTTTGAAGGAAAATAAACCGACACTGGTTACTTTAATGCACGCCAATAATGAAATTTCAACTTTAATTCCTTTGAAAAAAGTCGCTGAATTATGCCACTTACATAAAGCTTATTTTCATTCAGATACTGTTCAAACAATGGGGCATTATGCGTTTGATTTACAAGATTTAGGAATTGATTTTATAACTTGTGCTGCCCATAAATTTCACGGTCCAAAAGGAATTGGTTTTTTATATGTGAATAGTAAGAATAAAGTGGGTGCATTTATTCATGGGGGTTCACAAGAAAGAGGTTTACGAGGTGGTACAGAAAATTTATATGGAATTGTTGGTTTAGCAAAAGCCTTAGATTTAGCTTACGAAAATGTGGAAAGTCACCAACAGCATGTTCAATCTTTGAAAAATTATATGATTGAGTCTTTGAAATCTCATTTTGATGCTATTTATTTCCATGGAGAAACAAATCCAGAAAAGTCACTTTATACGGTTTTAAATGTTTGTTTTCCACCAACTCCAAAGTCCGGAATATTGCTTTTTACGCTTGATTTAAAAGGAGTTGCCGTTAGTGGTGGTAGTGCTTGCTCATCGGGAGCAACAAAAGGTTCACACGTTTTGGAAGGAATTAACGCAGACATGACCCGTCCAAATGTTCGTTTTTCATTTTCGCGATACACGACTAAAGAAGAAATTGATTTTGCTTTAGAACAAGTGGTGAGTGTATTTGAGAAAAATTTGGTTTAATTATGAGTTTAAAAAGGTTTAAAGTACTAACGATTTGTTCATGGTATCCCAACGATTTAAAGCCTACTTTGGGCAATTTCGTTCAAAAACATGCAGAATCTATTGCACTTTATAATGATGTTGTAGCACTTGCAATTTTCCCATCAACATTTGAAAATGAAGTTAGAATGCAAGAAAGTACATCAAAATCTTTGCATGAAATTGTTTTGTATTATCCTAAAAAAACAAAAGGTTTTAAACCTTTTCGATTAATGAAAAATTATTTTTCACACCGAAAAGCTTTTAAAATAGGCTACAAACGAGCGAAAGAAATTATTGGTCAACCAGAAATTGTGCATTTAAATATCGTTTATCCACTTGGTATTTGGGCACTTTGGTTGAAATGGCGTTTTAAAATCCCTTACATTATAACCGAAAATTCAAGTGGTTTCCATGTTGATAGCGATCATGCTTATCCAAGCCCGATTTTGAAGTTAAGTAAATTGATTATTAGAAATGCTTCTTATGTCTTGCCTGTAAGTCAAAATTTACTAAAAAGTATGCAGAAATTAAGTCCAAATTCAAAGTTTGGAACTGTTTCAAATGTGGTAGATGAACACCTTTTTAAAGAAACTCCGAAGCCAATAATTGACGAAGTGAAATTAATCCACATTTCTACCGGCGTTGATTCGATTAAAAATCTTTCTGGAATGATTCGCGTGATGCAAGCACTAAAATCGGATTTTCCGCAAGTGAAGTTGGACATTGTAAGCGATGGAGATATTGAATATGCAAAAGTACTTTCGACCGAGTTAGCGGTTAATTCTAACGTCACATTTCACAGCACAAAAACAACTGCTGAAGTGGCTGAAATGATTCAATCAAGTCATGCTTTGTTGCAATTCAGTAATTATGAAAATTTTCCGTGTGTTATTGCTGAAGCGATGATGTGTGGAAAACCCGTTTTATCTTCCAACGTAAATGGAATTCCTGAGCATGTCAACGAAATCAATGGTATGTTAGTGAATCGAGGAGATGAAAATGCTTTACGCAAGGCGATTATTGCATTTGCTGAAAACCCAGAAAGATTTAAATCGGATGAAATTCGAGCTTACGCCATGAAGCACTTTAGTTATTCGGAAGTAGGGAAACAATTTATAGAAATCTATCAGAAAGTTAAAAGTTAAGAACTAAGAGTTAAAAAGTTGAAAAAACAAAATAAATAATAGTTTTTAAGCACTTTTAATTAATTTTTTTTTCTGAAGTCAAAATTAAAAATCAAGTATCAAACATCAAGAATCAAGCATCCTAACTAAACATTCCTTTTCAAAGCTTGTTTCTAAAACATGTATCAATTAAAAAGAACACAATTCGTTAAAACTGACATCAAGACATGTTGGGACTTTTTCTCACGACCAGAGAATCTAAAAAAAATCACTCCAGAATACATGGGCTTCGACATTAAAGTTGATTTACCTGAAAAAATGTACGAAGGACAGATGATTGAATATACAGTTCGTCCATTGTTTGGAATCCCAATGTCTTGGATTACAGAGATTAAAACAGTAAAAGAAAATGAGTTTTTCGTAGACGAACAACGCAAAGGACCTTATACAATTTGGCACCATGAACACCATTTTAAAGAAGTGGAAGGTGGCGTTGAAATGACGGATATTGTCACTTATGTTGTTCCACTAGGGATTTTAGGTAAAATCGTTCATCCAATTATTGTAAAAGGAAAATTGGAAGAAATATTCAAGCACCGTTTCGCGCAAGTTGAAAAAATCTTTAATGAACGTTAATTTTTGCCCACAAATCTTTATAGAACTTCTTAAAGATTAATTTTACATTCAATGGAAAAAGAAACAGTTATAAAAGTCGAACATCTAGCTAAGAGTTTCGGTAGTTTTCAAGCAGTTAAAGATGTTTCATTCACTGTAAGTCGTGGCGATGTTTTTGGTTTTTTAGGTCCAAATGGAGCTGGGAAAAGTACCACAATTCGTTGCTTACTTTCGCTAATTAAACCCAACGCTGGAAATATTGAACTTTTTGGAAAATCGTACACCAATAGTCGCTCCGAAATTTTATCAAAAATTGGAAGCATCATTGAAAAACCTGATTTCTACAAATACCTATCAGCTCAAAAGAATCTAGAGATTTTTGCTCGTATTTCCGGCGCTTCTGTTTCTAAGTCACAAATTGGTGAAATGCTTGAATTTGTTGGTCTTGCAGGTAGGGGAGGAGATAAGATCGGTGGTTTTTCTCACGGTATGAAACAACGCTTGGGAATTGCTCAAACCTTATTACATCAACCCGATTTAATTATTCTAGATGAACCAACAACAGGTCTTGACCCACAAGGAATCGTTGAAATAAGAAATTTGATTCTTCGCTTGAAAAATGAGCAAAACAAAACGATTTTACTTTCTTCGCATCAGCTTTCTGAAATTGAATTGATTGCTAACCGAATGGTGATTATAAATAAAGGGAAATCAATCGTTGAGGGTGAAGTGCAAGATTTGTTGAATGCACAAGAATTGGTAGTTCATCTTGAAGTTGACGTTGTTGAAAAAGCAAAACAAGTGATTTCAACTCATTTCAGTAATGCTCAATTTGTGGGTGAAACAGCAACTGAATTAGAAGTTGCAATTGAAAAAAGTCAAGTTCCAAATTTAAATAAAGCTTTGATTGAGAATGGTGTGCAAGTTTTTGCTTTAGAGCCTAAACGCAAGTTAGAAGATTTTTTCATGAAAATAGTTCAATCCTAATGTTACTAAAAAATACGTATAACGAATTTGTAAAAATTCTTGCTAAACCAAGAAGTTACTTGGGAATTGGCGCATTGACTTTACTAATTGGAGTAATTTTGTTTGCTATGAAAGCAGATGGAGGATCGTTTATATCCTTCGTTACCGCTTCTTTTGAACAAACACTATCGTTTAATGGCAACATTCTGAATGGAAATCTCATTGGATTCATCATTCTTCAAATGTTGATTATTCACATTCCTCTTTTAGTTGCTTTAGTTACAGGCGATTTAATTTCTGGAGAAGCAGCAATGGGAACCGTAAGAATGTTGGCAAGTAAACCAATTTCTAGAACAAATATTGTCCTTTCTAAATTCATCGCAGGAGCTGTTTATACCTTGGTTTTAACACTTTGGCTCGGATTTTTAGCTTTGATTGTTGCCAAATGGATTTTCGGAACTGGCGATTTGATTGTCTTAAATAGCGATGGTTTGGTTATTTTACAAGAGCAAGATATTATGTGGCGTTATGGTTTAGCGTTTATGGTCGCATTTCTTTCTTTGTTGACGATTTCAACTTTGTCAATTTGCCTTTCCGCATTCGCTGATAATTCAATCGGACCAATCGTTTCAACGATGGCGATTATTATTCTCTTTACGATTATTGGTTCTTTGGATGTTTCCGTTTTTGACACGATAAAACCCTATCTGTTTACCACTCACATGGCTTCTTGGAGAAGTTTCTTTGAAGATCCCATTCCAACGAGTAAAATTATTCAGTCGGTTGTTATATTACTGGTTCACAACGTGATATTAGTTGTTGTTGCAATCGTTAAATTCAATAAAAAAGACATTACATCCTGATGAAAAAATTATTTATATTCAGCACATTTCTACTTTTAACCTTTCTTTCAAAAGCGCAAGAAGCAGATGCCATTTTAGCGAAAGTTGTTGCTAAAATCAACGCAGTAAACGATTATTCTGTAGATGCAAATATCAAAGCTGATATTCCACTGATCAAAATATTTCCTGTAAATGCAACGATTTATTTCAAGCAAAAGGATAAATTCAAGGTCGTTTCAAAAGGTATTGCAATTTTGCCTAAACAAGGATTTACAGATATGAACACATTTTTAGCTAAGAAAAGTGCGTACATGGTTGTAGAAAGTGGAACAAAAACGATTGGTGAAATTAAAACGACGCAATTAACTGTAATACCAACTGGAGATAACAGTGAATTTGTGCTTGCAAAGCTCTGGATTGACACGAAAAGAAATTTGATTTTAAAATCTCAAATTACCACAAGAAGTAGTGGAACTGTCGTCGTTGATTATAGCTACGCCGATCAAGCGGAATTTGGACTCCCGAGTCAGTTAACATTTACGGTTGATGTAAAGAAATTCAAGTTACCGAAAAGTGTAGCCGCAGACTTACATGATACAGATGGTAAGAAGAAAAAAGATGCCAAAGATGAAAAGTCTGGTACAATTGTAATTAAACTCACGAATTACAGAGTAAACAAAGGCATCAATGATTCGGTTTTCAAAGACAAGAAATAAGCTCTTTTCTGGCTTGAAATTAATTCTTTAGCAGAGTCAAAAAAAATCAATCAAAAAAATTACTTAATAAAATTATAACTCATTTTTTCTTTGAATTGTTCACCTTTCAAAATAATCGTTGAACCATCAATTTTACGATCTGAAAGTTCTGATATATTGATTTTCAAATCCTTGTAAATATAGGCTTTACACATATCGTTGTTTGCTTTATGAATCAATTTTATGCTTCTAATTGGAGGCATTGATTTTGCAATTTCGGTTGAACCAATCATTTCAAAGGTATGTTCTTCACAACCACCACCGTAACCAACTTTTAATAACAAGTAATTACCTTCAATTTTCGCTTCTATAATTTCAATCGGGTCAGAGAAAGTTGAAATATCTCCTAATTTTGCTGTTATTTGAGTCATTTCATTTGATTTTTGATCCTTTTTTGTTGTGGCATCTTTAGGTGTTTTACATGCAAAAAAGATTGGTAGTGCTATAAAAAGTAAAAGATATTTCATGATTTAAAAGTTTATTTAAAATTACTAATTCTTTCCAAAGTTAATTGATTTGTGAATTGAAAGTTGTATAATTATTTGTGCCAAGTTTTAGATTTTAACTTCAAATTGCTACTCTTCAAACAAAACTTCTTTCACTTAAAGAGTTATTTTTAACTTTGACAAAAATTGAAAATATGGGATTATTAGAAAATAAAATCGTTTTAATTACTGGCGCTTCTCGTGGTATTGGGAAAGCAATTGCTGAAGAATGCGTTAATCAAGGTGCAACTGTAGCATTTACTTACCTTTCCTCGGAAGAAAAAGCACGCGCTTTAGAAACAGAATTGACTGCAAATGGAGGGAAAGCAAAAGGTTTCCGTTCAGATGCATCTAAGTTTGACGACGCTCAAAAATTAGTAGATGACGTTGTTGCTGAGTTTGGAACTATTGACGTTTTAGTAAACAATGCAGGAATAACGCGTGATAATTTATTGATGCGAATGACCGAAGAAATGTGGGATGAAGTAATCAACACAAATTTAAAATCAGCATTTAACTTAACAAAAGCGGTTCAACGTCCAATGTTGAAAGCGCGTAAAGGTTCAATCATTAACATGTCTTCAGTTGTTGGTGTGAAAGGTAACGCTGGACAATCAAATTACGCGGCTTCAAAAGCTGGTTTAATTGGTTTTACAAAATCAATTGCTGCAGAATTAGGTTCTAGAAACATTCGTTGCAACGCAATTGCTCCTGGTTTTATCGAAACTGAAATGACAGAAGCTTTAGACCAAAAAGTTGTGGAAGAATGGAGAAATGGCATTCCGTTGAAACGTGGCGGACAACCAATCGACGTGGCAAATGCAACAGTATTCTTAGCGTCTGACATGTCAGCATACATTACAGGGCAAACACTACACGTTTGTGGTGGAATGTTGATGTAATAAAACCTTAAATAAAATTCAATGAATATTCGTCCGCGAAGAAATCGCAAGTCGGCTGCCATTCGAAATATGGTAGAAGAGACAAAATTGGGCGTTGAAAACCTGATTTATCCAATCTTTTTGAAAGATGGAAAAAACATAAAAGATGAGGTTTTATCGCTTCCGAATAATTTCCGTTGGTCAATTGATCGCCTATTGCCTGAGATAGAAGAATGCATGAATCTTGGAATTTATACGTTTGACATTTTTCCAGCTGTTGATGAAGAATTTAAAGATAAAATTGCATCTTATAGTTACGCTGACGATAATTTTTACTTAAATGCTATTCGTCAAATCAAAGAGCGTTTTCCAGAATCAGTTGTGATGAGTGACGTTGCAATGGATCCTTATTCATCTGACGGACACGATGGTTATGTGGAAAATGGAAATATCTTAAACGACGAAACATTGCCGATTTTAGCTCGCATGACAATCGCTCAAGCGCAAGCTGGTGTTGACATAATCGGACCATCTGACATGATGGACGGTCGAGTAGGAGTATTGCGTCAAGCTTTAGATGAAGAAGGATTTACTGATGTGAGTATCATGTCTTATTCTGCAAAATATGCTAGTGCTTTTTACGGTCCTTTCCGTGATGCATTGAATTCGGCACCGAAATTAGGCGATAAAAAAACATATCAAATGAATCCAGCAAACAAACGCGAAGCACTTTTAGAAGCGCAACTAGACTTTGAAGAAGGTGCGGATATGTTGATGGTGAAACCAGCTTTGTGTTATTTAGATGTTATTCATATACTGCGCGAAAATTTCACAATTCCAATTACAGCTTACAATGTGAGTGGTGAATGTGCGATGGTTTATGCAGCAGCAAAAAACGGTTGGTTGGATTACGATCGAGCAGTTTTTGAAATGTTGTTAAGCATTAAACGCGCTGGAGCAGATGGAATTTTGACGTATTTTGCTAAAGATTTTGCCAAAATGGTGAAAAAATAATTGATTAGATGAAAATATATCATATTGAAAATCAATACATCTCTTTTGAGGAATTGGAGCAAATTCTAATTTCTGGTGAGAAAGTTGAATTAAGTGAATCAACCAAAAAATCCATTTTATATTGTCGTGCTTATTTGGACAATAAAGTAGAACAATCAGAAGATTTGATATACGGAATCAATACTGGTTTTGGTTCTTTGTGCAACACTGCCATTTCAAAAGAAGATTTATCGCAATTACAACGCAATTTGGTACTTTCTCATTCATGTGGAATGGGAGAAGAGGTGCCCCATGAAATTGTAAAACGCATGCTGTTGCTGAAAGTATTGGGTTTGTCGAAAGGAAATTCCGGAGTTCAATTGGAAACGATTGAGCGCTTGTTATTTTACTACAACGAGAACATTTTTCCAGTGGTTTATCAGCAAGGAAGTTTAGGCGCATCGGGAGATTTAGCACCATTGGCTCATTTGTGTCTGCCACTTTTAGGCGAAGGAGAAGTGGATTACAAAGGGAAACGAATTTCAGGTAAAGAATTAAACCGTACTCTTGGTTTAGAAGACATTGTTTTGCAATCTAAAGAAGGTCTGGCCTTATTGAATGGAACACAATTCATGAGTGCTTACGCGAGTTATTGTTTAGCTAACAGTCAAAAGCTTTGGCTGAATTTTAATAAAGTTGCTGCATTGTCTTTGGAAGCTTACGATGGAAGAATCAATCCTTTTCAAGTGAACGTGAATGTGATTCGAAATCATCCTGGGCAAATAGAAACTGCTGAAATTTTCAGAAACTTATTAGCTGGAAGTGAAATAGTTGCACAAGAAAAAGCGCACGTTCAAGATCCTTATTCGTTTCGTTGCATTCCACAAGTTCATGGAGCAACAAGAGATACCTTGAATCATTGTCAAAATGTAATCGAACGAGAAATCAATGCAGTGACAGACAATCCAACAATTTTTCCTGATGAAGACGATGTAGTTTCTGCAGGAAATTTCCACGGTCAACCATTGGCTTTGGTATTGGATTTTATGGCAATTGCAATGGCAGAAATGGGAAGTATTTCGGAACGTCGAGTTTACAAATTGATTTCTGGAACTCGTGGTTTACCTCCGTTTTTGGTGGCTAATCCAGGTTTAAACTCAGGATTAATGATTGCTCAATATACATGTGCTTCAATCGTAAGTCAAAACAAACAATTGTGTACGCCAGCATCAGTTGATACGATAGATTCCAGTAACGGACAAGAAGATCACGTGAGTATGGGTGCCAATGCTGCAACTAAATTGTATAGAGTGATTCAAAATTGTTATTCCATCATTGGAATCGAATTATTGAACGCTGCACAAGCTTTCGAATTCAGAAAACCATTAAAAAGTTCAGAAAAAGTAGAAGCTTTGTTTCAAGCATTTAGAAAAGAAGTTGAATTTATAGAAACAGATTTGAATACATCAAATGAAATGAAAAAGGCGGTAGGTTTTGTGAAGAGAATGTAGAATTGAGAGTTAAAATTTAAAAGATAAGAGTTAAAAGTTAAGAGTGAAAAGTTTAAAATTGAGAGTTCGAAGTGAGGTTTTTAGGCTTCCTTCTTTGAAGGGGGATTGAGGGGGATGATAAAATTGTAACATCACCTCCCTTAATCCCTCCTCAAGGAGGGAAAATCTAATCTCACTTCGAGTAATGCTCATTTTTCATAAAGTCCTAAAATCCTAATACCCTAAAGTCCTAAAATCAAAATAAAAACATGGAATACAACCAATTAGAAAACAATCAAGAAGAAGAAAAAAGACCAACATTTTTGTTAGTGCTTTGCATTTTAACCTTTGTAAATACTGGTTTTACAATCTTAGGTGGAATTTCAGGAATAATCTCTGGGCCTCCATCAAAAGAAGAAATTAAAGCTGCTAACGTTGAGTTAGCCAAATCGATTGAGCAATTAGAAAAAGTTAGTCTGGATTATTGGGTAGATTTAATCAAACGAATTCAGTTAATGACTGAAGCTATGTACGCTAATTTTGTGGCATACAATGCAGTATCAATTTTAGTAGCAATGGCCGGTGTTGTAGCAGCATTTCTTATGTTGAAAAGAAAAAAAATAGGTTTTCATGTGTATATCGGTTACAGCTTTTTATATGTCTTACAGGGTTATTTGTTTGTTTCGGCAGCAGTGATTCCTTCCTTTATTATAATTATTAATTTATTAATTGCTGGAGTATTTGTTTTACTTTATTCTCGTAATTTAAATTGGTTAAATAAATAATTAAGGTTAGCCATGGATACTGAAAGATAACTAATAGTAAGCTTACATTTGTATAACATCATTTAAACCGTTTTTGTGTCTGAAATCAATGACTTTGTTTTAGAGGAATTCTACAAAATTATTACGCCCAATAAAGTAGATATGTTTGATAGAATCGCGGCAGATCGCACTAAACATTTAACCGTGGCTTTAGAAAATATCTATCAAGAACACAATGCATCGGCTGTTTTACGCTCATGTGATTGTTTTGGTTTGCAAGATTTACATGTAATTGAGCAAAGTAATTCGTTTGCTGTTCAACGAGATATTGCGCTTGGCGCAGGTCGTTGGGTAGAGATTTACAATTATGCCATAAGCGATAATCCTACGGATGATTGTATTTTAAATCTTCAAAACCAAGGATATAAAATCGTTGCTACAACGCCACATACCAACGCTTATTCGATTCATAACTTGCCTTTAGAGGAACCTGTTGCTTTTTTCTTCGGTACTGAACGCCAAGGTTTATCGCAAGAAATGATAGATCGTGCTGATTATTGTGTAAAAATTCCAATGTATGGTTTTACAGAAAGCTTTAATATTTCAGTTTCGGTTGCCATATTATTACAAACAATTCGACAGCGACTTGAATTAGGTTCAATTGATTGGAAATTAACGAAAAAGCAGCAAAGAGATTTAAAAATTGAGTGGTGTAAAAAAATACTTAATGGAGGTGCTGCATTAGAACAGGAATTTCGCAAGAGATTTGAAAAAGAATTTTAACTTTGTAACTAGTAATCACCAACTAAACAATAAATATCATGGGAAGAGGAGATAAAAAAACAGCAAAAGGAAAAAGAACGATGGGTTCTTACGGAAACACTCGTAAGAGATCATCTGAAAAAGTAGTTGCTGTAGTTGAAAAAGCTGAAAAAGTAGAAAAGGTTGTTAAAGCACCAGCTAAAAAAACAACGAAAAAAGAAACTGTAAAGTAAAAAATTGAAAGCTGCCTTTGGTGGCTTTTTTATTTTACATTAATTATTCAATCAAAGTAAAAAAAACAAATAAAATGAAACACAATTTTGGAGCAGGTCCTTGTATTCTTCCACAAGAAGTATTCCAACAAGCTGCGGCAGCCGTTTTAGATTTTAATGGTTTGTCTATTTTAGAAGTTTCCCATCGTCACAAAGATTTCGTAGCGGTTATGGATGAAGCAATTGATTTAGTGAAAAAAGCATTGAATGTCCCTGAAGGATATTCAGTTGCATTTTTGCAAGGTGGAGCAACTTTGGGTTTCACGATTGTAGCTTTAAATATGATGCGTGAAAATAAAAAAGCAGGTTATATCAACACTGGAACTTGGGCATCAGGTGCAATTAAAGAAGCTAAAAAAGTTGGAGTTGATGTCAATGTGTTTGCGTCATCTGAAGATAAAAAGTTCTCCTATATCCCTAAAGATTACAAAATTCCGACAGATGTCGATTACATCCACTTTACGTCTAACAATACTATTTACGGAACTCAATTTCAAGAATTTCCTAAAACTGATTTACCTTTAGTTTGTGATATGTCTTCAGATATTTTCTCTAAGGAAATAAACGTTGCCGATTTTGATATCATTTATGCAGGTGCACAAAAAAATCTTGGTCCTGCTGGTGCAACATTATTTATTGTAAAAGATAGCATTCTTGGAAAATCAACTTCACCTTTCATGCCAACCTATTTGGATTTGAAACAACAAGTTGAAAAAGAATCGATGTTGAATACACCACCTGTGTTTTCTGTTTACGTAGCAATGTTAAATCTTCGAAATTTAATCGCAAATGGTGGAGTTAAAGCAATGGAAGCTAGAAATAATGCAAAAGCGGAATTACTTTACAATGAAATTGATGCAAACCCAGCTTTTATTGGAACGGTAGCAAAAGAAGATCGTTCGAAAATGAATATCACTTTCACTTTAGCTGACGAAAGTCGGGCAGCTGAATTTGATGCACTTTGGAAAGGCGCTGGAATCGTTGGTTTACCTGGCCATCGCTCAAATGGTGGATATAGAGCTTCGATGTATAATGCATTGCCAATTGAGAGCGTTCAAGTTTTGGTGGATGTAATGAAAGCGTTTGGGAAATAGATTTTATAGTTAAAAATTAAAAGTGAAGAGTTAAAAGTGAATTGAAAATGTAGAATTGCTGATTTCGGATTAATGTTTCATTCTCTCATTCGTCATAAAATCATTCCCTCTTAATCTCTTAAAATCTTAATGTCTTAAAGTCCTAATATCTTAAAGTCCTTCCGCCGCGGCGGAGTCTTAAAATCTAAAAAAATGAAAATACTAGCAAACGACGGAATTTCCGCAGTAGGAAAAAAAATACTAGAAGCAGTAGGCTATACTGTTATCACTGAAAAAGTAGCTCAAGAAGAATTGGCAAATGCTGTAAACAAACAAGGTATCGAAATGATATTGGTTCGCAGTGCAACTACTGTCCGTAAAGAAGTTATTGATGCTTGTCCAAACTTGAAATTAATTGGAAGAGGTGGAGTTGGAATGGATAATATTGATGTTGCTTACGCCCGTGAAAAAGGTGTGACTGTAATCAATACACCAGCATCTTCTTCGCAATCAGTGGCAGAATTAGTGATGGGTCATTTATTCTCTTTGTCTCGTTTTTTAAATGATTCTTACAAGAATATGGAAAATAGTGATTTTTCAACGTTGAAGAAAAACTACGCGAAAGGTGTTGAATTGAGAGGGAAAACGATTGGTATCATTGGTTTTGGTCGTATCGGTCAAAGTTTAGCTTCTTACGCTTTAGGTGTGGGAATGAATGTAATCGCAATTGATCAAAATGAATATGTAGCAGAAATTAAAGTTCCTGTTGGAGGAAATGATGTTGTTGTTCCTATCAAAACAGTTACAGATTTAAAAAGTGTTCTTGGACAAATGGATTATATTTCAATTCACGTTCCAAAACAAGCTGATGGAAGCGCCGTAATTACTGCTTCTGAATTTGCATTGATGAAAAAAGGTGTTCGAATTGCAAATGCTGCTAGAGGTGGTGTGATTGACGAAACTGATTTAATCGTAGCTTTAGATAACGGAACTGTTGCCGGAATTGCATTGGATGTTTTTGAAAATGAACCAAATCCAAAAAAAGAATTATTATCTCACCCAAAAATCGCTTGTACACCTCATATCGGTGCAGCAACAAGTGAGGCACAAGACAGAATTGGAGAAGAATTAGCACAATTAATTATTGGTCAATTTGGCAATAAAGCTTAATCTCTATAAATCACTTATTTTGAAGCCGCAGGATCTATTTCTGCGGTTTTTTTTATTAATAGCTATAAAGTAAAGGGAAATTCTACCCAATCTAAGTTAGCTTTGAAAAAGGTTTTAATGCAAATTCAATTATATAAAAGTTTCTTTGGAAACAGTCTTAAATAATAGAGAAGGATTAAGGAGATACTTTTTATTTCTATTTTAAAAACAATTACTTTTGAAATAATCAATCCATTTCAATCAATCAAACAAGAAATGAACCTAAA
>CALPMC020000051.1 GCA_943324565.2 Chitinophaga pinensis
CTTGATGTTTGGTGGATCCAAAAATATCAGCGACTTCGATACGCAATTGCAAATGGCTGGCGGAGAAAGTAACGCTTTCACTAGCAACGACATCACGAACTATTACGACGTGCTTCCCGTAAACAATTTAGACACAGCGCTTTGGTTGGAAAGTGATCGAATGTTGTCGCTTGCCTTCACAGAGAAAAGCTTGGAAGTGCAACGAAATGTGGTAATTGAGGAATTCAAACAGCGTTACCTGAATCAACCTTATGGCGATGTTTGGTTGCAATTACGACCACTTGCTTACAAGGAACATCCATACAAATGGGCAACAATTGGCAAGGAATTAAGTCACATCGAGCAAACAAAAATGGAGGATGTAAAAAACTTTTTCGCTAAGTTTTACAACCCTTCCAACGCAATTTTATGCATCGCTGGAAATTTTGAACTAGCAACGATAAAAGAAAAAGTCAATTATTGGTTTGGCGCTATTCCCAAAGGATTAAAACCTCCTCGCATCCTTCCAAAAGAACCCATTCAAACGGAATACCGCGAGTTGACTATTGAAAGAAATGTGCCTGCAAATGCGTTTTACTACGCCTTCAAAATGGCGGAACGCAAAAGTCCAGAATATTACATCACTGATTTATTAAGCGATTATTTGGGAAGTGAAAAATCTTCCAATCTTTACATTGCTCTGAAAAAAGAAAAGAAATTGGTAGCTGAAATCAATGCCTATATTACTGGTTCCATCGATGAAGGTTTACTGATTATTTCTGGAAAATTAAACGACGGTGTGAGCTTTGAAGCCTTAGACGAAGCGCTTTGGATAGAATTGCAAAAAGCAACTGAAAATGAGTTACCCGAAAAGGAATTGAATCGCTTGAAAATCAAACTAAGAACAGCCAAAGAATTTCAAGAACAAGGATTGCTCAATCGCGCAATGAATTTGAGTTTCTTTGAGTTATTAGGCGATGCAAATGGAATCAACGAGGAACAAGAAATCTATCAACAAATCACTTCCAAACACTTGCTTTCAGTTGCCAAAAATTTATTGATTAAGAAAAGATGTTCACTTTTAAAAGTTAAATCCATTGCCAATGCTGAATAGAAAAAACCCACCTTCACTTGGTGAATTAACTGATATTTCATTTGTTACACCTGAATTGGTAAAATGTACGCCAAGCTTGCCTTTATATTGGATGAAAAAAGTTCCAAATGCTACGTCACGTATTGATTTTTATTTTGATGCAGGAACAACAGTTGGCTCCAATGTCATAAGTGCCCTAGCATCAGGATTACTTTTTTCGGGAACAAAAGACAAAACTTCGACACAAATCCACAACGAATTGGATAGTTTGGGAGCTTACTTTGATGTCGGCTTAGGATTTGAAACAGCAATTGTTACGTTTTACGCTTTAAATGAGCAACTTCCTGCCGTTGTAAAACTTTTAGTTGAAATGATGGAAAATGCAACCTTTCCTTCAACAGAAGTCGAAGAATTAATAAACGATCGCAAACAAAAACTTCAAATTAACCTCGAAAAAGTTAGTTTTTTGGCGCAACGTAAATTTCAAGGGTTGATTTTCGACGGAACGCATTATAACCGCACGATAAACTTAGAAGATTACAATTCCGTAAGCCGAGAAGAAATTGTTAGCTATTTTGAAAAGAACTACAAAAAAGGACTGAAAAAGGTATTTTTAGTAGGTGATTTTAAAGAAGAAGTTGTTTCTGCTATTGCCAATTCGATTTCAAGTTGGGCAGTCGAAAAACAAGAAAAAGCAACACTTAATTTTCAAAACAAAGCAGAAACAGTTCACGTTGAAAAAGCAAACGCTGTTCAAACTGCAATTCGAGTTGGAAAAACGCTTTTCAATAAAACGCATCCCGATTATTTTGGATTTATGATTCTTAATACGATTTTGGGTGATTTCTTCGGAAGTCGTTTGATGAAAAATATCCGCGAAGATAAAGGCTACACTTACGGAATTGGTTCTTACTTAAGTGAAATCAAAGACAGCGGCTATTTCGTCATCGGAACAGAAGTTGGAAAAGAAGTGAAAGAAGCGACCTTGACCGAAATTCGTAAAGAAATTGAGAAATTACAGCAAGAATTAGTGAGTGAAGAGGAATTGAATTTGGTTAGAAATTACTTGCTCGGACAAACACTTAAAAGCGCAGATGGACCTTATGCCTTGATGGAATTGTTTTTATCCGTTGAAAATCAGGATTTAGACTTGGATTTCTTCAATGGTTTCATTCATAAAATTAAATCGATACAAGCAGAAGAACTGAGAGAACTTGCCAAAAAATACTTGGATTGGGACAGTTTTTCAATCGTTTCAGCAGGATAGCAACTTTATTAGATTGATTCCGTTATACTACAACGCCGTTAATAACGTTTTGCTATTATGATAAAATACGTGTTATTTCTCTTGCTGCTGATGCAAACTTTTGCATTTAAAGCTTCCCACGCAATGGGAGGAGAAATAACTTATCGATGCGTTGGCGGAAATACCTTCATTTTTGACTTGATTTTCTACCGCGATTGCAACGGCGCTCAAGTAAATACTTCAACTGAAAATCTGCGAGTTTGGAATCATTCAACTGTTACAAGTATTAGTTTACAATTTGTCTCCAGAGAAGATATTTCACCGCAATGTTCTCCTGTTGTCGGTTCACCTCCGATGTTAGAATGTGGCATTGGTGCTGGCGGAGGAAATGGAATCGGTGCAATTGAACGAGTAAAATACAGTAGCGCACCCATAACTTTACTAGGTACACCGCCGACGCAAGGTTGGATTTTTACCTACGAAAATTTTTCGCGAAGTAGCGCACTGACCAACATTGTAAATCCTTCCACTTATGGAATCACTTTAATGGCAAAAATGTATGCAATTCCGGGTAACAACGGAATTTCTTGTTTAGACTCCTCTCCTATTTTCTTGCAAGAACCGTATTTTGCGAGTTGCGCTGGAAGTCAATACCAATACAATATGAACGCAGTTGACCCCGATTTAGATTCAATCCACGTTGATTTTAGTATGCCTTTTAACTATTTCCCAACTGGTGTTTTTGACCCACCAACCAATCCAATTGCTATTCCATTTGAAAGTGGTTTTTCCTTTTCAAGTCCAACGCCCGGAACGAGTTTAAATCCAAATAATGTTCCTGCAACTGTTGATCCAGTGACTGGAGAATTGCGTTTTACGAGCTATACGGTGGGGAATTTTGTAGTTAAATTAAGTGTGAAATCCTACCGTTTGGGTTATTTAATTTCTGAAGTTGAACGCGAAATGCAGCTTGTTGTGGTGGGTTGTAATCCTGCAAATAATGCTCCTACAATTGTTGCTCCTTTTCCTGGAAATTCATTTGAAACAACCGTTAGCGCTGGCGATCCAATAACTTTCACGTTGAATGTAAGCGATACTGATTTATTGCAAGACAACACACCTCAATCCGTTTACTTAACTGCTTCTGGACCAATGTTCGGAACTAATTTAACTGTTGCAACTGGCTGTGATACTGAACCTTGTGCATATTTAAACAGTGCTGTTCCAATTTCTGGCGTAACAAATGCAGGTGCAACTTTCACGTGGCAAACAGATTGTGATCACCTCATCAACGATTTTGGAATTGTAGCAGATGTGATTCCTTATAATTTCGTTTTCAAGGTGCAAGATAATTACTGTCAAGTGCCGCGTGTGACTTATACAACCGTTAAAATAAACGTTCTCAATCCTGGAATTATTCCTGCGACTCAAATCAACTGTATTGAAACTGCAAGTAATGGAGATTTAATTCTCAATTGGAATCAAGTAAACAATCCAAGTATGTCCTTTTTGGCTTACGAAGTTCATTCTGTTCAAGATGGACTAATTGCTACGATTAATGATATTACCACTGTTCAACAAACGATTTCAAGTGTTACCAACGTTCGCGATTATTTCATCGTGGTTCGTTCTGGTTGCAATGGGAATGTAAAACGCCACAGCGACACGATTTCCAATATTCGTTTATCCGTCAATAATCCGTTAAATGGAACTGCCGTTTTGCAATGGAATAAACCGAGTGCAACGCCAAAAGCACACTACAATTCACATTATCACATTTACAGAGAATATCCAACTGGAACTTTTACATTTTTAGACAGTGTTCCTTACAATACAACGCTTTACCGCGATACGATAGACATTTGTGAGGCTTTTATTTCCTACAAATTGGTGCTTCCAACTTCGATTTGTGATTTCACTTCAAACATTGTCGGCGATTTATTTACAGATATGATCACACCAAATATTCCAATTATTTATTCTGTTGGTGTGGACACGAGCAATAATCAAATTTTAGTGACTTGGAATCAAAATCAACAGCCTGATACGTATGGATATGTGATTTACACCTTCGATGAAAATGGATTTTTATTTGAACTAGATACCGTTTGGGGTTGGAATAATACCTCTTACACGTATTCCACCGACTTAACAAATGGACCTTTTTCTTATTCAGTGGCAGCCTTCGATTCTTGCTTTACAACCGCTGTACCTGTGACTTATCAAACCTCAGCCAAAAGTCCGATTCACACCAGTATGACCATTTCTCATTCGATACTAATGTGTGACCAAAAAGCAGTAATCACTTGTGTTCCATACGTTGGAAGTACGACCGTCAATTATGAAATTTGGGGTAAAATCAACAACAATTGGGAACTCTTTAAAATTACAACATCGACAACAGACACTATTGATGTCTCCAGCACAGAAACGTATTGCATTTACGTAAAAGCCAATTTCTCCAACGGAAAATACGCCTTTTCAAGTCCCGATTGTTTCACCGTTCCTTTGCCCGGAAGTCCGAGTTATCATTATTTCAAATTAGCGACAATCGAGGATAAACAAGTTAAACTTTACGATTACATTGACGCTTCTGTAGGTATTTCTGAAATCATTTTCCAACGAAGAAGTGAACAAAGTGCTTGGGCAGAAATTGTTCGTGTAAACGTAACTGGAGATGTAACTTATTTCTTAGACAATACAGCAAATACGGAGTTAAATCCTTGGTTTTACCGTACAAAATTTACCGATAGCTGCGGAGGAGATGGAACTTTTGCTAACATCAATAAAACCATTTTTATCACTGGGACAACAGATGAATACAATATGATCAACACCATTTATTGGAATCCGTATGAAGGATTTAATGGCGAAATAATTGAATATGAAGTTTATCGAAGTGTTAATGGTGAATTTGAGCAAATTCCTATTGGAAATGTAAGTGGAGATTCATTGTTTTTTGTTGACGATGTCAGTTTAATTCAATCTGACGGAGAGATTTGTTACCACGTGGAAGCAATTGAATCTTTCAACTTTTATAATTTCTCAGAAAGAAGTCGCTCCAATGATTTCTGTTTTATCTACAAACCTTTAGTTTTTGTTCCCAATGCATTTACACCGGGCGGATTGAATCCAATTTTCAAACCCGTGCTTTCAAATGTGGCAATGGAACGCTACTCTTTCACAATCATTGACCGCTGGGGACAAATTATTTTTCAAACATTCGACACTTCGGAGGGTTGGGATGGAACAATTTCAAATTCAGGAAAAGATGCCACTTGCGATATTTTCCAATATGAGTTAATTTACTACGATCAAAACGATGACAAATACATCAAACGTGGAACAGTAGCTTTGTTAAGATAATCGGATGCAGAAAATTTTAATTATTCAAACAGCCTTTATCGGTGATGTAATTCTTGCGACTCCATTGATTGGAAACTTAAAAACGCAATTCCCCGACGCAAAAATTGATTTCTTAGTAAAAAACGGCAATCAATCTCTTTTAAGAAATGACCCGAACTTAAACGAAATCCTTGTTTTTGACAAAAAGAAAAAAGTCGCTTCTTTACTCGAATTACTGAAAAAAATTAGAGTCAATAAATATGATTTAGTGATTAATCTTCATCGTTTTGCCTCTTCAGGAATTTTAACTTTTTTATCTGGTGCAAAACAAAAACTTGGTTTCAAAAAAAATCCATTTTCTTTTGCTTACACCCAATCATTTCCGCACGAAATTGGTAATGGAAAACACGAAGTAGATCGCAATTTAGTATTGATAAAACACCTTACTTCCAATCTAAACAGACAGCCAAAGCTCTATCCATCTTCAGAAGATTTTGAAGCAATTAAAACGTATCAAACAGAAAATTACTACTGTTTAGCACCTGCTTCCGTTTGGTTTACGAAACAAGCACCAAAAGAAATTTGGTTAAAATTAATTGCAAAATTGTCAACTGAAAACTCTACAATTTATCTACTTGGAGGTCCAGATGACAAAGAATTGTGTGAAAAAATAAAAGCAAAAACTAAGGCTGAAAAGGTTATAAATCTAGCTGGAAAATTAAGTTTAATGCAATCAGCTGCTTTGATGAAAGACGCAAAAAGAAACTTCGTAAACGATTCAGGACCATTGCATTTAGCATCAGCAATGAACGCACCAGTTAGTGCTTTTTTCTGTTCCACCACTCCCCTATTTGGGTTCGGTCCACTTTCCGATGATTCAAAAATTATTGAGGTCGAAAATCTTCCATGTCGTCCTTGTGGCTTGCATGGACACAAAGAATGTCCGATGGGAAATTTCCGCTGCGGCAACGAATTAAAGATTTAAAGACCGTGCAAGTATTCAAAACTTTGAACATCTATTCACAAATAGTTTAAATAATCTTAACTTTGAATTAATATTAATGAGCAAAATAGAAACGATACTTCAAAACTTTAACTCAATTTCTTTAGCAGAAATGGATCGGGTTAAACTGATGAATCGAACGGATACTAAATTTGCTTTTTCAGTTGAAAAGTTCACAGAATTTCTTGAAAGTTTAAATCAATTTTACGACGTACTTGAAATCGCAAATACACGCACACCTCATTATGAAAGCCTGTATTTTGACGATGATCAATTTTCGTTTTTCAAAGACCATCACAATGGAAAAACAAATCGTTTCAAAGTGAGAATTAGAAAATACGTGGAATCTGATATTCTATTTTTAGAGGTCAAACATAAGTTTAAAGGTAGAACAGATAAAAAACGAATTCCTGCCAATGGATTTCAAGAAATGTTTGACGAAAAACAACTTCAATTCTTGACCAAACAATTGCAAGCTGAAAGTCAATTGATGCCGACAATGTGGAATTCCTTTCAACGCATCACACTAATAAACAAAACAATGAACGAACGATTAACCTTTGATTTCAATATTAACTTTCACCATCAAAACACGGAAAGAAACTTCAAAAATTTGATGATTGCCGAACTCAAACAAGAGGACTTAGATCGAAACTCACCATTTTATGTCTTGATGAAAAAACAACAAATTCGTCCATATCGCTTGAGTAAATATTGCTTAGGTTCGATAGAAATCTATGGCGAAAATCAATTAAAATTCAACCGATTCAAAAAAAAATTACTTCTTTTAAAAAAAATTGAAAATGACATTCTATAACCTATTATTCCTTCCACTAAAAAAAGCAGTTGTTGAAACCAACCAAATTACTTGGTTTTCAGAAGATTTCTACACCTTGATTTTTAGATTGGCTGTGAACCTTGTTTTTCTAACCATAATCATTCGTTTCCTCTATTACCCACGCACCAAACGTAAAGATTACCTTTTTACTTATTATTTAATTGGAACGATTACCTTTTTCTTGTGTTTTGGATTGAAAAAACTAGACATCGACACGGGAATGGGCTTAGGATTGTTTGCCATTTTTGGAATTATCCGATACCGCACCGATGCAATTGAAATCAAAGAAATGACTTATTTGTTTTTGATAATCGGAATTAGCGTTGTAAATGCTTTAGCTTCAAATCAAATCAGTATTTCAGAAGTAGCTGTGATTAATTTAACTGTAATTGCCCTGACTTTTGTGTTGGAAAATCTATGGTTGATGAAACACGAAACGCGCAAAACCATTAACTATGAGCGCATTGACTTAATTACCCCCGACAAACACGAGCAAATGAAAGCCGACTTGGAAAAAAGAACAGGCTTGGTTATCAATCGTGTTGAAGTTGGTAAAATCGACTTTTTAAACGACACCGCACAAGTTCGTATTTTCTATTACGCCAATGAGCAAGAGTTGTCGGATTATCATGTGAGTTGATTGACTTGAAAAGAAAAGAACAAAAGCAAAAGAAAAGCGCACAAACTTTTTGTTATTAATCATTAAAATTGCGACCATTTCTACTAGTTCTTTTAAATTTGCCTTCGTTAAAAAAACCGCATGAATAGATTACTAGTTGCAATTTGCAGTATTTCTTTGATATTATCAGCATGTAAAGACAATGAACCAACAACTGAAAAGACAGAAAAAAGAGAACGTTTAGATCAGTTAATCCCTGCTTATTCTGAAGCAAAAAGTTATGAAAATCAAATTCAAAGTATAGATTCTGATAAAAATTTATTTGAAGCAAAAAGTTTAAGCTACATCGACAATGATGGAAATATTGAAAGTGTTACAGCTATGATTGATTCCACTTATCAGTTCTCAAAATTGATTCATTATTTGACAGAAACGGATGGAAGACAAGTTGAAACACACTTTTATTTCAAAGGAAGTCAACTTTTTTCTAGTGTTCAAACCATAAAACGATTCATCCAAAACACCACTTTTGTTCGCGAAGTTAAAACCTATTATAATTCAAAAAGAATAGTTGTTTATACTGCTGAACGAAAAGCATCTGGTGAAAATGACATTACTAAATCGTCCTATTCAGAAGCAAAAAAACGTGTTCATGACCCACGAAAAGCGATGGACATAATCAATCAAAACGATAAATTTCAAACTAATTTTCTAGGATTTAATGAAGCGCGGGATAAGATTTTTCTGATAATTGGAACTGATTATTATAGCTCCTCTGTCGTAATTCCTTCTTTTCAGGGAATACTTAAAACTTTAAAAAACAACGAAAGCAAATACCTCAACAAACCATTAAAAATTGAGTTTAAAGAAGTGACTGAATTAGATGGTTTTTCTTATCAAGCATTACTAGACATCAAATTAGTTCAATAAAAAGAACGTCCTTACAAGGATATCACCATTCAACCTATTTTAAAAATAGTGGTAGGTAAATTATTTAATTTCACCTTAAAAATAAAATTATGCGTTTAAAATATTTAGTTATTTTCCTCTTTTTTGCATTTGCTTTTATACCTAAAGTTTCCGCTCAGAATATGAAAGTGACAGGTTATGTTGTTGACACAACAGGACAAAAATCCCTTGCGAATGTTTCTGTTCTTGCAGTTAGAATGAAGGACTCATTGCTATTAAAGTATACCAGAACGAATTCTGAAGGTTATTTTGAATTGTCAAATTTCAAGGTTGATACTTTTACTTTGATAGTTGAACATCCCGAACTTGACCCTAGAACCTACTTTATTTTAGGTAATGAAGGAAATAATGATATTAATATTCCTTCAGTTCGAATGAGTATGAAGACAAAACAACTCGATGAAGTTGTCATTTTCGCAAATAAAAACCCCATTTTCTACCGTGGTGATACCTTAGTTTATGTTGCCGATTCTTTCAAAGTTGGACAAAACGCGGTTGTTGAAGATTTACTTAAGAAATTACCTGGAATTAAAATAGATAAAGACGGTCAAATCACCTCACAAGGAAAAGAAATAAGTCAAGTTTTAGTGGATGGTGATGAATTTTTTGGATCTGACCCAACTATTGCCACTAAAAATTTAGCTGCTAAAGGAGTTGAATCCGTTCAAGTTTATGAAAAGAAAAATGAAGATGCAAAAGCAGGCGAAGATGAAAAAATTCAAGTCCTCGATTTAAAGTTAAAAGAAGATGCCAAGAAAGGTTACTTTGGTAAAATATCGGGTGCAAGCGATTTTGGTTTAATGCAAAACACACCTTTCTATGAAGGCGAATTGCTCGTGAATAAATTCAACCAAAGGCAGAAAATATCAATTTTCTTGCTGACATCCAATACGCCACGTTCCAATTTTGGCTGGGGAGATATGAACAAATTTGGTTTAGAAAATGAAGGTGGAGGAAATTTCTGGGATAGAAATCAGGGAACAAATACAGGTGGGATTCCACAAACGTTAAAAGCTGGAATTTACTACTCTGATAAAATTGGTAAAACAGGAAAAATTGGATTCAATTATTCTTATTACAACAATAAATTAGATGCTTATTCGAGCAGCCAATCTCAATATTTCTTGCAAGACAGTTCTTATTTCACTAAAGATTCAAGTAAAAATTACTCTAAAAACGAATCACACAATTTGAACTTTAGCTACAAAACAAACATTGATTCATTAACTTATTTGGAAATTAAACCTAACCTTAAATTTGACGCTGCAACAACAGACAACTTGAATACAAGTAGCTTTAGAGATGTTAAGTTTTTAGAATATTTATCTACCAGTATTCAAAACGTTAATGAATCTAAAGGAATGTCGAGTAATTCAGAGGCATTGATTCGTAGAAAATTCAAAAAACCCAAAAGAGAATTGGAGTTAAAGTACATTCTTGACTATAGCAACAACAACACTGATGGGAACTTATATTCTTATTCCAAATTTGGTAGTGCTGTCGATACCATTGACCAATTAAAAGGAAATAAAAATTCAAGTATAACTAACTATGGAATAGCAACTTACACAGAACCAGTACACAAACTTTTGAAAGTACAAGTGGAATATCTTTTTGAAAGCGGAAAATCAAATCAGGACAAAAAAACCTTTAATCGAGGTGACGGAAGCTATACAGAAATTGTAAGTCTATTAACTAATAACTTCGATAATCAACGTTTCCAAAATCGTGGAACAGCCTCTTTAATTTTTGAAAAAGGAAAAAATACAATTACTGGAGGTTTGGGATATAGAAATATTACCATTGAGAATAAAAACTTGGTGACTGGAGCTATTGTAGATCAAAGTATCAATAATTTCTTACCTAAATTTTCATACATGTATAAACCAAGCATGAGTAAGCGATTGAATATCAATTACACAACCTACTCCTCTCCTCCGTCAGTGAATGATTTACAACCAATTCCTGACAATAGTAACCCAAACAGAATTCAAGAAGGAAATCCAGATTTGAAACCAAATTATGTGCATTCACTTGTTGCAAATTTCAATTCGTGGCAAGCTCTTTCAGGAAGGTATATTTGGAGCGGAATGAATGCAACTTTAACCAACAATGATTTCGCCAACCAAACAACGTATGACCCATTTGGTAGAACAGTAAGTAAAACAGTAAACGTTGATGGGAATTTCAACACATCATTCTGGATTGGTGGTGGTATCCCATTGTTTAATAGAAAATTAGAAGTTTCACCAAAAGCGAATGGTAGTTATTTCAGATATCAAAACTATATTAATAATGAGTTGAACGTTACACAAAATACTTCTATTAGTAGCGGTGTGGAGTTGAAATTAAACTTAGATTCTCTTGAAATTAGTATTGAAAACGATTTTACTTATACGAATCCAGTAAGTTCACTTTCAAGTGTTTCGAATTTACCTTATACTTCACAGAATTATAACTTAAGATTAGATTATCAATTGCCAAAGCATTTTAAAATAAAATTGAATGGAGACTACACAATTAATTCTAGAAGAGCTGCAGGATTCAATCGTAATATTTTCGTTTTAAACGCAGAGGTTAGCAAAGCATTTTTTCCAACTGAAAACTTAATTCTTGCTTTGAATGCAAATGACATTTTCAATCAAAACATAAACGTTCAACGACAAGTAAATGGAAATATTATCACAGATAACTTCACCAGAATTATTTCTCGTTATTTCCTTTTAAAATTGACATACAAATTCAACAATAATAAAACCAAAGAAGATGATTTCAACGGCTGGCACTAAACTATTTTTTCTTTTTTCACTTTTGCTTTGTGGCAGTTTTTCGGCGCAATATATAACTAGTGGAAAAATCACTTACGAACGTAGAACGAACTTAGAAAAACGTTTTACAGATCAACGTATGCGTCGAATGATTAACGAAGATAACAAAATAAGAAACGAATCTTTTATATTGTACTTCAATGATACAATGTCTGTTTTTAAACCAATTCCTATCGAGAAGACAGACGATATGATGTCGTGGATGACAACAAAAAATTCGTACTTGCAAAATCTAAATTCAAAAAGACAAATTTCCATTTTAGCCTTATTTGGTCAAGATGTAAATGTAAATGATTCTCTACCTGAAAGAAATTGGAAAGTAACAGACAACAAACGAACAATTGCCGGCTACGAATGTCGAAAAGCAATTTACGAAAAGAATGATAGTACCCGAATTTATGCTTGGTATTCCCCAGCTTTAATTCCATCCGTTGGGCCTGAAGGTTTTTGTGGCTTGCCAGGCACAATTTTAGGAGTTGCATCCGAAGATGGAGGCGTTATCTATTTTGCTAAAAAAGTAGATGTTTCCCTTCCTACAAGTTCGGATTTGAAATTAGAAATTGGAAAAAACAAAGTGTATACCTTAATTGAATTACGCCAAAAATTAGAGAAAGAATATGGTAATACTCCATGGGGAAAACGTGTCTTTGATGATTTATTCCGATGGTTATAACTTAGCGATAACTCCAAAAATCTATTGCTTTACTTTTAAAATAATTATTAAATTTTAGCTAACAAAAACATAATTTACATTAAAGTATTATCTTAGTCAACTTATTTTACAATTTCCAATTAGCACAAAATATTGGAACTAATAATTTTAAGAAAACCAACTAAATACTAGGCATGAAAGGAATTATTTTAGCAGGAGGATCGGGTACACGTTTACATCCTTTGACATTGGCAGTTAGTAAACAACTCATGCCAATTTATGATAAACCAATGATTTATTACCCTTTATCCATCCTTATGAGTGCTGGTATAAGGGAAATTTTAATTATTTCTACACCACACGATTTACCTCATTTTGAAAAATTATTAGGTGATGGAAAAAGTTTAGGTTGTTCATTTTCATACGCGGTACAAGAAATCCCAAATGGTTTGGCACAGGCCTTTGTTATTGGTGAGGAATTTATCGGTGGTGAAAAAGTGGCTCTGATTCTTGGCGATAATATTTTTTATGGTGTTGGGATGGATACTTTGTTAAAAGAAAACAACGATCCTGAAGGAGGTGTAGTTTATGCTTATCACGTTAGTGATCCAGAAAGATATGGTGTTGTTGAGTTTGATGATAACATGAATGCTATTTCGATTGAAGAAAAACCGTTGCAACCAAAATCTAATTTTGCAGTGCCGGGCTTGTATTTTTATGATAATTCTGTAGTTGAAATCGCTAAAAACTTAAAACCATCTCCCAGAGGTGAATATGAAATTACAGATGTCAACGCTGAATATTTAAAGCAGGGAAAATTAAAAGTAGCTGTTTTAGATAGAGGAACTGCTTGGTTAGATACAGGAACATTTACTTCTTTAATGCAAGCTGGACAATTTGTGCAGGTTATAGAAGAAAGACAGGGACTTAAAATTGGTTCAATTGAAGAAGTTGCTTATAGAAACGGATTTATTAATAAAGAACAATTAAAACAAATTGCAACACCACTTGTTAAAAGCGGATATGGTTCGTATTTATTGAATTTGATAAACGATTAATGGATTTTATAAAAGACTACACTTTATTTTTAGAGAAAGAAATTGAAAACATAAAATTTCCCTCTGATCCTTCTAATTTATACAACCCACTTACTTACTTTTTGACTTTAGGCGGTAAAAGGATGCGTCCAATGGCTACGCTGATTGCTGGAGATTTATTTGGTGCAGAAATAGAGGAAACAAAATACGCGGCATTAGCTATTGAGTTGTTTCATAATTTCTCATTGATTCACGATGATATAATGGACAAAGCTCCTTTGCGACGTGGAAAAGTTACAGTTCATGAAAAATGGAACGATAACATTGCAATTCTTTCAGGTGATGTGCTTTTCGTGAAAGCTTATGAATTACTTGCCAAAAATGATTGTAAGTACTTACTCCCCTTGTTAGCTTGTTTCAATCGTACAGCTGTAGAGGTTTGTGAAGGGCAACAATTAGACATGGATTTTGAACAAAGAGAAGA
Organism: Chitinophaga pinensis; assembly: GCA_943324565.2. Taxonomy (GTDB): domain Bacteria; phylum Bacteroidota; class Bacteroidia; order Flavobacteriales_D; family Crocinitomicaceae; genus UBA952. The sequence goes on from CALPMC020000051.1 coordinate 14,094, forward strand.
TGTAAGCTTAGATGAATATTTAAATATGATTCGTTTAAAAACATCAGTCTTATTGGGCGCCGCTTTTGAGATGGGTGCAATCATTGGGGAAGCTTCTGAGGAAAACATCAAGAATATTTACGCTTTTGGAGTTAATTTAGGTTTAGCCTTTCAGATACAAGACGACCTATTAGATTTGTATGGTGAATCTGAAAAAGTAGGGAAACGGAAAGGTGGGGATATTTTGGCAGACAAAAAAACAATACTCTCTATTTTGGCAAGATCAAGTGCTAATAGTAGTCAAAAGGAGGAATTGATACAGATTCAAAAGGAAACTAACGTTGAATCTAAAATAAATCGAACAATTGATTTGTTCCAAACTTTGAATATAAAAGAAAAATGTATTTCAGTAATGGAAGACTATTATTTTAAGGCGAAAAAATCAATTGAGGCCATTGAAACAGAAAGTTCCAAAGATAAATTATTAACTTTATTTAAAATTTTACAGCAAAGACAATATTAAAATAGCGAAGTTTTAATAAACATTTAACTATATTCGCAGTATCTAATCAAAATAAAAACATGAAAAAAGTTTACTTATCATTAGCATTATTTGCTTCTTTTAGTGCTTTGGCTCAGAAAATGCCAACCAAAAAAGAAGGATTTAGCCCTGAGCGTTCATTCGTTTCTAAAGCTAAAAAAACAAGTCAAGACATTTTAAAGGCAGAAGGAGACACACTTTGGATTAGTGGGTTTGAAACAGCTGGAGAATGGGCTCAAACTTTAGGGACTGGTCAAAGTACTAACACTGGTGATAATCCAGGTTGGGAAATTTTAACTGCAATTCCTGCAAGTATTACAGCTCAACAAGCTGGATATCAATGGCCTGCAACCTTCTCAGGAGCTACAGGAAATTTTGCATTTATTAATTCAGACGGAGCTGGTGCTTCAGGAACTCAAGATGCCTATTATGGAACTGTAGCAAATATCGATTTATCAGCTGCTGGAACGTCTGCATTGTATTTAACATTTTCAGAATACTATAGAAATTTCCTTGATAATACTTCTGTTGAGGTTTCTATTGATGGTGGTACAACATGGACAGTTTTTGAAGCTAACCCAGAAGCTGAGGTTCCAGTAAATACAAATTCTGTTGATGGAGAAGTTGAAGTTGTAAACATTACTCCAGCAATTGGTGCGGGAACTTGGACAAATCAAGTTAGAGTTCGTTTTCACTATGTTGGAGCTTACGATTGGTTCTGGGGCGTTGATGATGTTAAAATCGTTGAAGCTTGGGATAATGATGTTAAAATCAACAATTGGTTTGCAGCAACAGATATAACAACAACTCAAGGTTTAGATTATTATACATTAGATGATTCACAAACTAGCTTCCCAGGTTTAACTTTCGGAGCTTTTGTTAATAATAATGGCGCTCAAACACAAGGAAGTGTTGCTCTTAAAGCAACTGCAACTGGAGGTTATGACCAAACAGGTACTGCAATTACTTTAAATGCAAATGCTACGGATAGTGTTGCTATTACTTCTCCATATATTCCAACAGGTGTAGGTGTTAAGACAATTAACTTAACAACTGTTATCACTGGAACTGATTCAGCGCCAGCTAACAATACTGTTGCAACTGGAATGGAAATAACAACACAAGAATATTCTCGTGATAATGGTGTTTCAACAGGATCTATTAGTAATACAACTACTAATACTGGTAATCCGTTGAAAATAGGTAACATCATGGATGTTTTCAATGATTGGATTACAACAGGTGCAGTTCTTAGATTAAATACACAAGCTGCTGCAACAGCTGGAGCTGAGTACTGGGTAGAAGTTTTCAAATTTGATGGAACAGACTACGTTTATGAAGCTGAAACAGAAAGAAAAACAATTTCTGGAACTGCTGCATCTTGGTCTAAATTAAAATGGATCGATGGTGCTAACTTAGTTAATGGAAAATTAAACCTAACAGCTGGTGATGATATCCTTTTGTTAGCATGTCATAATGGTGGTACTTCTGCAGTACGTTTCGGATTGGCACAAAATACTTATGAAGGTTCTGTTCTAGGATACTTAGGTGATGGTTCTGCTTTCCAATTAACTGCACCCGGAGCAGTAATGGTTCGTTTGACTGATGATCCAACATTAGATGTTAACGAAATCAATGAAGTTTCTAATTTCACAGTTTCTCCAAATCCTGCAAATGAAGTTATTAACGTTAAATTAAATAATGCTGATAATGCTGTAATTACTATTTCTGATTTAGCAGGAAAAGTAGTTAGCACTACAACTTCAAACGGAATTTCTACTAGCGTATCAACTGCTGGTTTAAATAGCGGAGTTTACTTAGTAAATGTTACTATCGGTAACGCTACTTCAACTCAAAAAGTTGTTATCAAAAAATAATTTCAACAATTGAAATATAAACCGCTCAGAAATGGGCGGTTTTTTTTTGACTAAATTATTTACAACATCAATTAACTTGTACCTTTAAAGCCAATTTAAGAAACAAAATATGGAAAATATTTGCTACCTCAATAGTAATGATGGTACTGGAATTTTGACCTTTGGTGTAGAAACAGAAATTAAATCTACAGGAATAAATAGCATTGAAAAATTACAATCATTTCTTAATGAAAACAAAGACTCTTATATCTTTGGTTGCCTTAGCTATGATTTAAAAAATGATATTGAAAACCTAAACTCAACAAATTTTGATGGATTAGAATTTCCAGATTTACACTTTTGGAAACCCAAATACGTTGTGCGTCTTCAAAAAGAGAACTATATTTTCCTTCAAGGCGAAAAGAATTCAGAAATATTCGATTTCTTAAACTATTTTCTAGAAGAAGAAACGGACGCTAACTTTCATAAATTTGATATTCAATTTCAATCTAGAACCTCTAAAGAAAAATACATTCAGAACGTAAATAATTTAAAGGAATCAATCCAAAGAGGTGATGGCTATGAAGTGAATTATTGTCAGGAATTTTATGCAGAAAATGTAGAAATCAGCTATCCACTGGACACTTACTTTAAATTGAATAATATTTCAAAAGCTCCATTTTCTGGATTTTTACAATTAGAGGATTATCTTGTTTTTTGTGGTAGCCCAGAGCGCTATATTCAAAAAAAGGAAAATAAATTAATTTCACAACCTATTAAAGGTACTGCTGCCAGAAGTGAGGATCTTAAAATTGATGAGCAAAATAAATTAGTATTAGAGAATAGTCCAAAAGAACGCTCCGAAAATGTTATGATTGTTGATTTAGTTAGAAATGACTTTTCGAAAATAGCTCAAAAAGGAAGCGTGAACGTGGAGGAACTTTGCAAAGTTTACAGTTTTGCTACAGTTCACCAAATGATTTCGACTATTGCTTGCGAGCCTAAAGAAACAACTAGTTTTACAGATATCATTCGAGCGACTTTCCCTATGGGTTCAATGACTGGTGCGCCAAAAGTAAGTGCAATGGAATTAATTGAAAAACACGAAGATTTTAAGCGCGGACTTTATTCTGGCTCAATCGGATATATTTCACCAAACGGAGATTTTGACTTCAATGTAGTAATTCGTAGCTTAATCTATAACCGAAAAACAAACTATTTATCGTGTGCTGTAGGTGGAGCAATAACTATTCAGTCAGACCCAGAAGCCGAATTTGAAGAATGTCAAATTAAAGTCAAAAAAATAATGGATGGTTTACACGATGAATAAAATCGTTGAATATCTAAAGTCTTTTTTCGCCACTAATCCTGCTGATTTATACTTTATTGCAGTTAGTGGTGGTGTTGATTCTATGCTGCTTTTGGAGTTGATGTTTCAAGAAAACTTGCCTATTCATGTACTTCATATTAATTATCATTTAAGAGAAATAGATAGCGAAGAAGACGAACTTTTGGTTAGTAACTTTTGCGAATCAAACAACATTCCTATTACAGTTGAATCAATTCATCTAAAAGAAAAATTAGAAGTCAATGGTGGGAATTTACAAAATGAGGCACGAAAAGTACGATATGATTTCTTCCAAAAAGAATTAAATAAAGTTCCAAATTCTAAGCTTGTACTAGCACATCACCTCAACGATCAATTAGAAACATTTCTCCTTCAATTACTTAGAAACGCTGGAATAGCAGGACTTTCAGGAATGAAACCTGTAAATAATAAGCTGCTTCGTCCTTTACTTAATTTTAAGAAAGAAGAAATCTATTCTTTGGCAATCGAACGGAAAATTAGTTGGAGAGAAGATAAAAGTAATGCGAAAAACGATTACAATCGAAATCGTCTGAGAAATGAAATTATACCCTATTTAAGTAGCGAAATTCCAAGATTAGAAAAATCAATTTTGCTATTACAAGAAATGTTTCAAGAAAATCTATTAGAAACCAATCAAAAAATCAATACAATTTATCTTGAAATTGAAAAATTAAGTTGTTTAAAAATAGCAACTTGGAATCAACTTCAGTCGATAGAAAAAATTGAATTATTGAAGAAACTAATAATTCCAACTTCCTTATTTGATTCATTTAATAAATTAGCTCAAGCACAGAAAGGAGCAAAGATTCAGTGGAATACAAATCTAATTCAAAAACTTGTAATTCGAGAAAACGATTATTTTCAATTCATCACAAATGAAGTAGAATTCAAACTTCCGAAAATTGAAATTGAAAAAACCACCAATTTTCCTTCAACTTTTTATAAATCAACAATTTACCTTGATAAATCAAAGATTAAAGGTGAAATCTCACTTCGAAAATGGCAAATTGGGGATCGTATTTATCCAATTGGTTTGCAAGGTTCAAAGTTAATTTCTGACGTAATTACAGATGCAAAAATCCCAAATCATTTACGAGAAAATCAACTCGTTTTAACAGACGATGATAAAATTCTAGCTTGTCTTAATTTATCAATTGACAGAAGGGCAATCGCTTCAAAATCAAGTCAATCAATACTGAAAATTACTTTCAATTTTGATTAACTAACTCCTACAAAATCAAATCTCCATACAAATCGTAATGATCTGCACTTGTGATTTTAATGTTGGAAAAATCTCCTAAACGAATGTAATTATCTGCCGTTTTCTTCACTAAAACTTCATTATCAACTTCAGGTGAGTCAAATTCTGTTCGACCAATAAAATAATCTCCTTCTACCCTATCAAATAATACTTTATATGTATTGCCAACTTTTAATTGGTTCAAGTCGTGACTAATTCCAGACTGTAAATCCATAATTAAATCTGCGCGTTTTTTCTTCGTTTTTGCAGAAACATCATCTTTAAACTCATAAGCATGCGTATTCTCTTCGTGCGAATAAGTAAAAATTCCTAATCTGTCAAAACGACTTCTTTCAACAAAATCATACATTTCTTGAAAATCAGCAGTCGTTTCGCCAGGGTAACCAGCTATTAAAGTAGTTCGCAACGCAATTCCTGGAACTTTAGCTCTAATTTGTGCTACTAATTCTTCTGTCTTTTCACGTGTAATTCCACGGCGCATTGCTTGCAAAATTTTTGTTGACCCGTGCTGTAAAGGCATATCCAAGTATTTACATACATTGCTTCTTTCATTCATAACTTCCAAAACATCCATTGGGAAACCTGAAGGGAAGGCATAATGCAAACGAATCCATTCAATTCCTTCAATGTCAGATAATCGTTTAATCAAATCAGAAAGTGCACGTTTTTTATAGATGTCTAAACCGTAATAAGTTAAATCTTGAGCAATTAACATTAACTCTTTAACTCCTTTCGCAGCCAAACTTTTAGCTTGAATAACCAAATCTTCAATAGGAGTTGAAATATGTTTTCCGCGCATAATCGGAATCGCACAAAACGAACAAGGACGATCACAACCTTCAGCGATTTTAAAGTAAGCGTAATGATTTGGTGTTGTTAATAAACGCTCCCCAACCAACTCATGTTTATAATCTGCTTTTAAAGTTTTCAAAAGGCGAGGTAAATCTCTTGTTCCAAAAAATGCATCTACTTCTGGAATTTCTTTCTCTAAATCATCTTTGTAGCGTTCAGAAAGACAACCAGTTACATATACTTTATCAACCAAACCTTCTGCTTTCGCCTCAGCGTAACGAATAATTGTATCAATCGATTCTTGTTTTGCATTATCAATAAATCCACATGTATTGATGATTACTATTGAGGCATCGTCATCCATTGATTCATGTTCAACATCAAAAGCATTTGCTTTTAATTGAGCCATCATCACTTCGGAATCAAATATATTTTTTGAACATCCTAAAGTAACTACGTTTACCTTATTTTTTTTGAGCGTTTTTGTTTTCATTGGTTGCAAAATTACGCTACTTTCGTGAAACACTTGATCTAATATGACAAGAATCTCATTTTTTATCCTTTTACTTTTTGGTTTGTCTGTTTTAGCATTGTTATCTTGTTCAAAAAAATCAACTTTTGATGCTGCGATGCTTACTGGTAAATCCTTGGAACAATATGACGTTATTGCTAAAATTGCGAATTTTGAATCAAGTCCAATGGTATTAATCAAGGATGTTAGAATTGATGGCAATGTTTTGTTTTTCACTATTGAATATGAAGGTGCCTGCAATAAAGAGGAAGTTTTTGAATGTGTTGGTTTGGAAAAATTCAATGATCAAATTTATCCTCCAATTCGTCTTATAAAACTTCAATTCAAGCCATTTGCTGATGTTTGTCAAGAAGTTAAACACCGAACTTTGGTAGTAAACATTCGAGAATTAACGGTTGAAAAAATGCGAGACGTTGAAACAGATCTACAAATCAGTGGTTGGAGAACAAAAGTGAGGTATGTTTATGTTCCTTAATTCAATTTATTGAAACCATGAAAATAAATAAATACTTACCAAAGTTAGATCATTTAACTTGGTATGATAAAGTGCTCATTGGATTAACAGCAGTCCTTATTTTGATTTCGTTATATGTTTACGCGTGTACTTGCTCCATTCAAACTATTGCAATTTTAAAACAACTTGAGCCATTTTTCTTGGTTATAAAATCGCTTGATTTCTTATGTGTCCTAATGATTATTATTGGTCTATTTTTTCAAACTCAAAGAGTAATACAAATTCAACAACTATTCGGTCTAGTTATTTTGGGAACTGCAATTATTGTCGCAAGTCTTCAATTTCTTCCAAATATGGTTAATAACACAAATCATTCAAGAATCTATTACTCCTTATTACATCCACAGTATTCGATTATTTCTTGGTTAAATTTACTTTGGTTTAGTACAATGGGATTAGTGAACTTTTTTACTCCTATTTTTAATAGTCACTTTATTTCAATTAATAAATTTACTAATAGGAATTGACTTTTTTTGATTATTGCAAACAGAAATTAATTTGACTCAGTAAAATAATAACAGTTTTTATTTATCAATCTATCGAATACAAAATCCCAAAACCACTTCAAAAAAATCTTCTGGAGCTTCTGCATGCACCCAATGACCTGAGTTTGCAACCGTTTCTATTTGTGAATCTGGAAAATAGGTCTCAATTTGCTCAAAATCTTCATCCTCAATGTAATTAGATAATGCACCACGAACAAATAAAGTTGGAACCATCACCTCGTGAAAAGGTAATGAACTCAAAATTTCATTCATTTCTCTTTCTAAAACTGGAAAATTCACTCGCCAAGCAAGTTTTCCTTTGTCTTTCCAATATAAATTTTTGAGTAAAAATTGACGAACACCATTAGATTCTACGAATTGAGCTAGTAATTTTTCAGCTTCACTTCTTGCAGACAACTTGCTTAGGTCAATGTTTTTAAATGAATCTAATATATGTTGATGATGCAATGGATAGGATTTAACGCCCATATCAACAACTACTAACTTTTCTAACATTTTTGAGAATTGTTGTGCGAAAAGCATCGCTGTTTTCCCACCCATAGAATGACCAAGTAAAATACATTTTTTGATTTCAAGATCATCCATTAGTTCTTTCACATCGTCTACCATCAATTGATATGAAAAATCATCTGACCAAGGGGAGTAACCGTGATTTCTTAAATCAACGATGATTACACGAAAATAAGTAGAGAATTTTTTGGCGTGGGTTACCCAATTATCAGAAAATCCAAAAAGTCCGTGAAGAATAACTAAAGGTTTTCCTTCACCGAATTCTTTATAAGCAAGTTTCATTTATTATTGTACTACAATTGAAGAAAGGATGTCTAATAAACTTGGAACCTCAAAGCTAGTCTCGGAAACGTTTACCTTAGGCTCTTCAGAAGAACTTTTTTCACTATTAGAATTTTCGATAAAAGTACTTCCAATTACACTAACTGAAAACTGACCTTTATTTAATTTTTCAATTCTTTCAATAATCTCTTTCTTAGATATTAAGCGATTGTCATAAGATATTTTTACAGTTTGTTTTTCTTTTTCTTCATCAAAATCCACTTCTACTCTACTGACCGCTCCAGTACTTTTTAACTCTTTGCGAATTGAGCCACCACAACCCATTGAACAAACCATTCCTTCTACTTCTGTTACAAGTGTTTCGTTCGAAACTGCAACTTGATCTTTTTTATCTTCACTTTTCAAATTTGAATCTGAACAGGAAAAAAGACTCACTAGTAATGCGAAGATTAAAATTTGTTTCATAAAAAGGTTTAAGCTGAACAAAATTAACGTTTTAAAGGAGTTAAATAAATTTTGTTTGTCCAATTTTGCCAAAAAAA
>CALPMC020000052.1 GCA_943324565.2 Chitinophaga pinensis
AATAATGTAAAGTGTTCATTTAACTTTCCATTTATCATCCCTTCAAACCCATAAACATAAGCTCTTCCTGCATTCGTGGTAGTCATTACCTGGCTTAATTGTCCGCTATAATCTATTGAATCTAAACCATTAAACGTACTATTTTGAACTGTTAGTGCATTCGTTAATAAAGTGTAATATGCATTAGCGCTAATTGTAAATCCAGGTGCTATTTCTCTTGAAATTCCTAAATCACCGTTATACGAATACTCTGCTTTCAAATTTGGATTAGGTACTACAATTTTTCCAGGAACTGATTCAAACACTTTAGTTAAATCATCTACGTTGGGAGCTCTAAAACCTGTTGAACCTGTTAATGTAAATCTCCATTTATTTGTTGGCATATACACCAAACCAATATTACCATTGATTTTGGTATTATTTTGATTAACGTCATCAAAAGAAAAAGGGAAAAATGTTTTATCAATAAATTTTGCGCTCAAACCTATATTTGTTAATCTGATTCCATCGTTTAAAATTAATTTTTCAGTGATTTCCCAAGTATGAGTTATATAAGCTGCAATTGAAGTCATTGAAGAACCTCCATCTGGATAGCGTGTATCTAATTTTCCTGTTGTATTCAATTTAATATCTTCGGTAAAAGCAGTTGAATTCACTTTATTGTAATAAGCATCAATTCCATATCTCAATTCATTTTTACTTATTTTTTTTACAAAATCGGCGTTAAATGTCAGAATATTCAGTTTTTCTATTCTGTGATTTAAAACGTCTTTTTTGTACCTTCTGTCCATTCTACTTTCTTCAATAGATTGGTGACCAAACGTAATTCTTGCTTGATCGTAAAGTAAATTTTTATTAGATAGTTCCAAAGTGTAGGCAGCCAGCATTCTGAATTGTGGACCATAATACCATTCTGCAAACCTAGGTAATCCTGAAGAAGTTTGAACAAGTCTATCATAACGATCTATATTGCTTGAATTTGAAAGTTGAAAGTTAATTTTATGCTGAATTTTTTCACTTTGTTTAAATGTGAATTTTTGTAAAACATCGTATTGAGAATACGCCGAACCAACCTGCACGTTTTTATTTGAGTTCGTGACCATTGAATCAATTCCATTAATGCGTTCAACAAACCATGGACGTTCTCCGAAGGTGCCAACGAATGGACTTCTTACAGAACCTTGTTTTAAATCTCCAAAACTTGTGAATGTAAATGAAGTCAATGAACCAAATTTATTTGTCCCAACAGAAACATCTGCATGCGCAGCATAACCTTTTGCAGCTGAAAAGTAGCGCGTGTAAGCCCCAGCTTTAACAAACGTTTTATTCGTTGAACTTAACGTGGGATTTTTAGTTGTAAAATTCATTACACCTCCAATAGCATCTGAGCCATAAACTGTTGAACCTGGTCCAAAAATGATTTCTGCTCTTTCTAACATTGAGTTATCAATCGTGATTATGTTTTGTAAATGTCCTCCACGGTAAATTGCATTGTTCATTCGGATGCCGTCAACAACAAGCAGAACTTTGTTTGTTTCGAATCCACGAATTATTGGACTTCCTCCGCCTAATTGACTTTTTTGAACAAAAACATTTCCTGTATTTAACATTACATCAGCCGTAGAAGATTGATTCTGAAATTGTAACTCAGAATTACTTACAACTTGGATCTTTTGTGCCACATCTTTTCTCTTTTCTTCGAATTTACTGGCAGAAATCACTATTTCATTTATACTATTATAGTTTTGATTTAAGTAGATTTTAAATCCTTTATCCGTTAAATCCTTTTTTGAAATAGTATAATTAGAATAATCAGGATGTGAAAATCCAATTATTGAAGGAATAGAATTAATTGTAACAGTTCCATTTTGGTTTGTTTTTCCTATTTCGTTGTTATTTTCAAAGTTTACAATCGTAACATTAGAAATTGGTAAAAGCGTTGTTCCGTCAACGACGGTTAAGGTTTGTGCATTAAATTCTGAAAAACAGAACAATACACAAAACAAAAAAAATATATTTTTCAATTTATTAAAATTTAATTAAAAAGTAAAAGGTAAAAAGCCTCTATTGAAGCTTATTTTTGAGTTATCTTGATACAAAATCAAAATATAAATAATAATTGCTTAAATAATTATAATTCAACAAATTACATAAATCAATTTACAATTAAAATTTACAAATATTTCCTTAAAAAAGATAATTACATTAAACTTTTGGAGGGAGGTAAGCGGGAATTTGAGAAATTCCTTTGATAGAGAAATGATATTTAAAATTACTGCTTTCTTTCTTCGTAATTGAGCAAATAATTGGTTTTACTCCTATTACATTGAAAACAAAAGGCGTTTTCAATAACTTCAACCAATGTTTTAATGGCGAAGAAGAAGATGAATTATTTAAATTGACGGCAGTAGATTCCTCTAATTTTTGAAACAATGCGGTTTCTTGCATATCATCAATACATTTAAAATGAAAACCGTTTTTGGTTGGTGTCTTTTTTATAACATCGTAGAACCTTTCATTTAATTTGAACTCGTGCGATTTTATCCAAGTCAAATTTTTGATTTCCTTATTCGTGAAATCAAACTCTTTTAATTGATTTTCAGGAACACTGTGCTTCAATGCGCGTTTAATGTCCTTGCGAATGTGGTAGTGCTCCCACTCAAAATAGGTAAAGAAACCCACAATTTGCCAGGCCGCAATTAACAAAATAAGAACTGAGAAAATTCTTCGCATGAGGTAAAAGTAAGGAATAGTTGTTTTTAAATGTAAATTGAAAGTAAATTGTTTAGTTGAGGAATTAAAATACACTATTTAAATTAAGAAAATTCAAATTAATAGAACGAAGTAGAATACTTTAAAAAGAGTAACTTACAATCATTTGTTTAAGAAGTCGTTCTTGTTTATCCTTTCAATAGTTTCAAAAAACCTACTATTTGCGAGATAATATTTACTTTTAGTCCATGATTCAAAAAGGCGACAAAAAAATAATTCGCGGTTGGGTAATGTACGATTGGGCAAATTCAGTTTACAATCTTGTTATTTCATCAGCGATTTTCCCCATATTTTATGACACACAATCCAAAATCGTTTATGCGGAAAACAACAATATTGCAGATTGGAAAGAAATTCCTGAAGGGACACAAGTAACAATAGATTTTTTCGGAAACCAACTTTCCAACTCAGTTGTGTATTCGTTTGTGTTGTGTGCTTCTTTTCTCGTTGTTTCTTTCCTCTCCCCATTGCTATCAGGAATTGCAGATTATACAGGAAGTAAAAAACGATTCATGCAATTTTTCTGCTACCTAGGTTCGTTTGCTGCAATGTCACTCTACTTTTTCGATGCACATTATGCAGAAATTAGTATGCTTTCAATTTTCATAGCCTCCATTGGTTATTGGAATTCATTGGTTTTCTATAATGCTTTTCTCCCTGAAATTGCAAACCCCGAAGATCACGATAGAATCTCGGCAAGAGGCTTTTCGATGGGTTATTTTGGTTCAATGTTGTTGCTTGTAATTTGCTTAGTTTGGATTCAATTTTTACATTACGATGCAAATTGGTGTTTTGTTTTTGTAGGTGTTTGGTGGATTATTTTTTCACAATTTACGTACCGCGTTTTACCTATGAATGTTCATGGAAAGAAACCAGAACCAGGTTATATTTGGAGAGGTTTTCGTGAGTTGAAATTGGTATTTAAGGAGTTCAAACAAACAAAAAGATTAAAACGCTATTTGTATGCTTTTTTCTTTTTTAACACGGGTGTACAGACAGTTATGTTAATGGCAACGATATTTGCAAATAAAGAAATTCAATGGCCTGAAGGTGCAGATACATCGGGATTAATTATCGCTATTCTTTTAATTCAAATTCTAGGAGCAGTTGGTGCTTTTTTAATGTCTCGCTTATCCAATAAAATCGGAAACATCTACACCTTAATGGTTTCTGTTTCAATATGGATTTGTCTTTGTATCTATGCTTTTTTCATCAAAACACCAACAGAATTTTACACAATGGCAGCAGGAGTAGGTTTGGTAATGGGAGGTGTTCAAGCCATTGCTCGTTCTACTTATTCAAAATTTCTTCCACCTACAACAGACAGCGCAAGTTACTTTTCTTTCTACGATGTAACCGAAAAAATCGGAATCGTTTTCGGAACATTTTTCTTTGGATTTATGGAATATATAACCGAATCATTAAGAGCATCTGTAATGTCAGTTACTGCTTTTTTTGTCATCGGATTTATACTTTTATTCTTCGTGCCGAAAAAAGAAATTGAATTAGAAACTACACATTAATCAAAATATGAGAGCAATTATTGAAGCTGCGTGGGACGATCGTTCCCTATTACAAAACCCTGAAACTATTAGTGCGATTGAAACGGTTATTGAAGATTTGGACAAAGGACTTTTACGCGTGGCTGAACCAACGAATGATGGTGAATGGCAAGTGAATGAGTGGGTAAAAAAAGCTGTGGTGATGTATTTCCCTATTCGAAAAATGGAAACTATTGAAGTTGGTCCATTTGAGTTTCACGATAAAATGGCTTTGAAACGCAATTATAAAGAATTGGGTGTCCGCGTGGTTCCTCATGCAATTGCACGCTATGGAGCTTTCGTTGCACCTGGTGTAATCATGATGCCGTCGTATATAAATATTGGTGCGTACGTTGATTCTGGAACGATGGTGGACACATGGGCAACTGTTGGAAGTTGTGCGCAAATTGGTAAAAATGTACATTTAAGTGGAGGCGTTGGAATTGGTGGTGTTCTTGAACCTTTACAAGCAGCACCAGTAATCATTGAAGACGATGCATTCATTGGTTCACGTTGTATTGTTGTAGAAGGTGTTCGCGTTGGAAAAGAAGCTGTTCTTGGAGCAAATGTTGTATTGACGAAATCAACTAAAATAATCGACGTAACGGGCAATGAACCTATTGAAATTAAAGGTTATGTTCCAGAAAGAAGTGTAGTAATTCCAGGTTCTTACACCAAACAATTTCCTGCGGGAGAATACCAAGTTCCTTGCGCACTAATTATCGGAAAAAGAAAAGCTTCTACTGACTTGAAAACGTCTTTGAATGATGCTTTGAGAGAACATAATGTTGCAGTGTAAAAAAGATTCTTGATTCTTAATTCTTGATTCTTGATTTTCAAACTTATGCTTGTAACTAAATTCTGCTTTTGAGTTTCTTAGTTCCGTTGGATTGCCTATGAGACATTTATTACTTTTGTGTTTGTCAATTTGTTATTCTTATTTCATATTCGGGCAAAATTTAGTTCCAAATGGTGATTTTGAGCGACTAATTGGCTGCCCAAAAAGCTTATCAGAACTTACCGTTTATAATTGGAATAATACTGTCGTTGAATCTACAGCAGACATTTTTTCAAATTGCTCATTCTCAGAATCATTAGCAAATCCTATTATTTTACATCTTCAACCTTTCGAAGGTTCGACATATATTGGTCTTAAACCAGCAATTAATGGCTCAGAATACCGTGAATACATTTCTTGCAAATTGAAATCCAGACTTAAAAATGGTAGAACTTATCGTGTGAAAATTGCGGTTTCGATTCCTGATGAATGTTCCTACCGTGTAAATCACATCGATTTTGTGCTTTCAAGTATGCCATTGACGGGAACATTTCCAGAAGATCCTTTAATTGAAATTCCATCCGTTACTTTTTCAATAAAAAACATAGACACTTTATCCAAATGGAAAGTCTATGAGTCAACTTATATTGCTGAAGGAGACGAAGCCTATTTGTGCGTTGGGAATTTCTTGAAAATGAAAAAATCAGACTTGGTAAAGATTAAAAAGAAGGATAAATACTACCATCGACTTTTTGAAAACTGCGCTTATGTTTGTTTGGATGCGATTGAAATTATAGACGTGAATGCACCACCACCGATTGACATTAAAAAGGAAAGCGTTAAAGCAACTGAAAAACAAGAAATTAAAATTGTACCAGAACCAATCGTTTTAGATAATTTATTATTTGAAACTGCATCTGCAAATTTAAAAGAAGACGAGATTCCTGACTTGGATGATATCGTTACTTACTTGAAAAATCGAGCTGAACTAAAAGCAATAATTGAAGGACATACGGATAATATTGGGAGTGATAATTCAAACCTGGAACTTTCCAACGATAGAGCGAAAAGTGTAATTGAATATTTGGTCAATAAAGGAATTGCTATTAATCGCTTAACACCAAAAGGATACGGAGCCTCTCAACCTATTGCTGATAATTCATCTATTGAAGGTCGTGCAAAAAACAGAAGAGTTGTAATTCGATTTGAGTAATGAATTACTTTTCAGCTTAATCTTTCCTATTTAACTCGAAAAAACATCCTATTTGAAAAAAATCACGTCCTGTTTCATCATCGATTTTATAGTCAAATTGATGTAAGTAACCGATTGAAAAAGAAGAAAGTTTGGAAAACTTATAATTCAACACAAAATTCAATCGATTTCGTTCAAAATAAGGTTCATTATTGGTAAAAAACAATTCATTACTTATACCAACTTGTAAAGGTTTGATTCCTTCTTTCTCTTTTCCAAATGGGTAAAAAACACCTAAAAGATACCTAAAACGATTTCTGTAGCCATTATTTGTAAAGCGCAACTCAACTCTGTATCGTTGCTCGATTTTCAATAAACCAATTGATTGAGTTAATAAAACTTGTGGCCAAACACGAAATTCATCATTGTTTTTCGGAAGCACAAAACTTCCACCTTCTTTATACGTTTGATAACTTCCCAAGCCAAGTGAAAGTTGAACATTTTTATAGGCTTTAAAATTAAATCCGCCCTTGTATTCATAATAATGAAAATGAGAATAAAATTTAAGAGATCGCAATTGAGTTTCACCAAAAAGACTCCATTTGCTATTCAAATTATACTTGATATTGAGTATATTCCAAGAGCCCATATCCACTGATTGACCAAACGTACAATTGGTTAAAAAGACTACTATTAGTAATTTAAAAAAATATTTTCTCATACAAGCTGTTACTAATATTTACTTGAGATTAAATCTCAAAAATACTGAAATAATGAACTGAGGTTAATACTGTTGAAATAATAAATCAACTGTTGGATCAATGCGGAAAGATCCAATTTCACTTGCATATTCTTTCGTGAATATAGTTTCTTTGTCCCTGATTTGGATTTTTTCTAGAATTGTTTCCCCATTTTGAAATTTAATTTCAACAATTAATGGAAATCGAAAAACATACCCTTTTTGATCAATTTTAAGTTTAAAGTTTTTCCCTGCGATTTCATCAGAAAATTTCAATGTTGGTATTTCTGCTTGATACAACCATTGTTTAAAAAACCAATCCAAATCTCGATTAGAAACAGATTCTGCCACTTTTTGGAAATCTTTAGAATCTGCATTTGAAAGTCTATATTTCTGGTAATAAGTTCGAATCGATTGTTGAAATAGCGAATCTCCAATTTCAGTTCGAAGCATGTGTAATACCCAAGCGCCTTTTTGGTAACTATTGGCATTCAGTAAGTCCATTAAATTGGTGTAAGATTCATCAACCACCGGATGCTTATACTCTTTAGCAAAGGCAATAACTTTATTTCTGTCTTTTATCAATTGTGTATCAAAAGCAAGTTCTCCTTTGGTTTTTTGAATGTAGATATTTGTTAAATAGGTTGCAAAACCTTCACTCAACCACAAATGCGGCCAATCTTTTTCAGAAGCTGAATTTCCAAACCATTGATGTACGATTTCGTGCGTAATCAAATTTTCTGAGCTTCGAGTGCCATTTATAGAATTTTCATCGTAAAAAATACAACCAGCATTTTCCATTCCTCCAAAGCGCGTTGTGGATTGAACATTCGTTAGTTTTTCATATTCATATGGTGCGATGTAATCGATAAAAACCTGTAAAATAGATGGAGCCATATCGAAATCGTAAAATGCACCTTTTTCATTTTCAGGATAAACAGCACTAAAAACAGGAATTCCAGCCACTGTTCCACTTTGCTTTTCAGATAAATTCGCAATTCCAACCACCATTACCTTTGTTGGTAAAACCACTTTAGACTGATAGTGATAAACAACAGATTTCTTATTCATTTTCTTTGAAATCAATTCACCATTTGCAACCACTTCGTATTGAGACGGAGCAACTACAACATATTCAACAGTCGCTTTATCAGAAGGATGATCGTTACAAGCAAACCAATTCTGAGCACGATTTGGCCAATTGTCACCGAAAAAAGTCCGCGAACCAAATTTATTTTTCCCAATTACCATACCATCAATCGGAACGCCTTTAAAATGAATTTCTATTTCGATGTTTTTAGCGTTATCGGGACGAAAATTATTGAGAATCAAAACATTTTCTTTGTGCTTAAAATCAAGTTCATTTTTTCCTTGCATAACTTTCAAAACCTGCATTCCTTTCCCTGAAGAATTAACAGATGCGAGATTCAAAGAAATCGATTTAGACAAATCTGTGTAATCAAAAACAATTTTTTCATTCACTCGAATAGTATCATTTTTATCATTGACTGTCAAATCAATTTTATAGGATTGAACGTCAATTTGTGAGAATTGAGAGAAAATCTGAAACGAAACAAAGAGAAAAGAACTTAGGAGTATTTTATACATTATATGGTTGTTTTTTAAGTGAAATAACTTATTCAAATTTCATTTTTTGAATCAAGTCTTTGAAATAATTTGGGCTCCAAATTGCAAGTTTTTGGTCATTGGCAATAAATCGAACCACATCTTCTTTTACTGAATCAAATGCAACACTTTCAATTTTAGTAATCAATAATTGAAGAATTTGTTCTTGTGAAATTTGATCTTCATTCCAATCCTTAGTTTCTTTTGCGCGTTGTAAAAAATGATGCATATTCAACGGAACACCTTTACGAATGTACCATTCCATATCGTACCAATCTCTTCCTTTGACTCTGCTTTTCCATTTTCGGAATAACAATGCGTGCAATTTCCCAGCAAACAAACTCGGCATTGTAAAACATTTGACATAAAAAGAATAAGGTCGAATCAATAATTTCTCTTCTGTTGCAAAGCCAAGTGGTGGTATTCGATCAATTTCGATTTTAATTTTTATGGTTTTATTTGAAGAAATTCCGTGTTGTTTTACTAAGTCTTCCAATACAAGTTCTTGCCAAATCGTTTCTGATTTCAAAAAAGCAGATTCTACTTGGGTTTTGATGCGTTTGTCTTTTTCTCGAATACTCACATTCATCCCAAGCGATTGAAATTCTTCAACGATTTTTGAAAAATAAGGAGTCAACGAAAAATCAGGATTGGGAGCTAACAACGAAAAATCTAAATCTTCAGAAAAACGATCTAGTCCATAAAAAATTCGTAATGCCGTTCCTCCATAAAATGCAGCCTTGTCAAAAAAATCAGTTCGTGACAAGGCTGCAAGTGCAATTTCTTGCATTATTTCTCGCATTGCAGCGAGCGTTTCTTCTTCGTTTTGCGGATTATATTCTGCTATCCATTGTTTCATCATAAGCTTTCCAATGTTTTAAGAAGCATACTTAAGCTGCTTTTTTTCGGTGCATCTTCAATCCAAGAATGAATCATCTGCAAATCTAAGGTAGATAATTGATCTTCATCAATTCTTAAATCTTCGAGTAGAAAATCCCAGGTTTGCTGTACACTTCGGAGTTGAACACCTGATGTGAGAATGATTTTATCACAAAGTGCTTTTTCTCGCGAGGCAATCATCGCTGTTTGATATTCTGTTATTCTAACGCTATTTAAACCAAAAGAATAATAGGGAGTTTTAAGATGTTGAAAGCTAAATCTACCTAAAGGCGTTGCGTAAACTTTGGAAGTTTTGATGGTAACTGAACTAATTTCGTAAACGCGTTCAGGTATCAAACCCCAATAAGATAAAGCAGATTCTAATGAAATATAGCTTGGGCCGCGCAAATGATTTGCAATTACAAAAACATCGGGAGTAGCCAAATCAAGTTCAGGACCAGGAACGTATAAACCTCTTCTAAGCGCAAGTAATTCGCCATTTTTTAGCATTTCACTGATTTTGTCGTTTGGACGACCATAATGGCTCAATGCTTCCATTACCACTTGATGGGTTAATGGCGCTTCTGCATAGGCTTGTATTTTTCTCCTTACAATCATTCTGTAAAATTAAGACTAATAAATCGGTTTAATTCCGATTATCCTGATTTATTTCTACAAATATAGTAAAATTTCTTACACATAATCGGTAAATTTCCGATTATCTTATCATATTTTTACAAAATTATTCCTGTGAAAAATGGATTGCTAAAAATCAGATTTTTACTTAAACCCTCTTCGTTTCTTGATTGCCTCGTAAGCATCTTGAATTTGCTGGAATTTTTCTTTGGCTCCCTTTTGATATTCTTCACCCATTGCCGCAACTTTATCTGGGTGAAAAGAAATTGCCATTTTACGATAAGCTTTTTTAACTTCTTCATCAGTTGCTGATGACTCTATTCCTAGAATTTTGTAGTCAGAATCTACATTTCTGTAGAACATATTCTTAACACTTTCAAACTCAACTCCTGAAACACCAAGCATAGTTGAAATACGTTGAATTTCGCTCATTTCAACTTGCGAAACATCACCATCTGCCTTTGCAATTCCAAATAAGTAATGAATCAATTGAACGCGAACTTCATAAGGCATTCTTAATTTAATATCGTTACAAATATCTTGTAATGGAACTTGTTTCGTATCCAAGAAATGCTTTAAAATTTGAAGATGCTCGCTTGTGAAACGTGGTCCAAATTGTTGTGAGAAAAAGCTTTTAACATAATCCAACTCAGCTTTAAGAACTTTTCCATCTGCACTCATTACGGCTGCGGAAAGTGCCATCAACATTGTTTGGATATCGTAGCGAGAACTTTGTTGACGATAATATTCAAAAGGATCTTGTCCACCGGAACTGCTTCTCGTACGCGTTGTAGAGGAGGTACTAGCTTGATATCCGTCAATCAAAGAACCAATAATAAATCCAAGAATTCCGACACCGATCTTTCGGGTCATAATTAATCCGCCAATACCTAATATCCACTTATACAAAACGCAACGATTTTAAACTAAAAAAGGGGGCATACGCCCCCACAAACTTACTTATTTTATGAAATATGTTCGATATTTCGTTCGATGAAACTATTTAATGCTTCTCCTTTTAACATTCCTTGAGCTAATAAAGCTAAATCAGTCAATTGTTTTGCGACCGTAGCACGTTCCTCTTCCGATTTTGCTAAAAGATTTGAAACCTTTGGATGATTAGCATTTACAACCATTGTGTACATCTCAGGGAAAGCTCCGTAGAATCCGCCACCACCTCCTAATTTTTGTTGCTCCATCATTCGACGAATGAACTCAGGTTGTGTGATGATTATTGGCGCATCCGTTTCACTCATACTTTCAAATTGAACGGTGTACTTTTCATTATTCACAGAATTTGTAAATACTGGTTTCAAAGTCTCTTCGTCTTCTTTCGATAATTTAGAAGGAATTTCTTCCGATTTTTTAATCAATTTATCCAAAGTATCAGCATCAACACGCGCAAAACTAATGTTTTCCATTGTTTGCTCTAACTTAGCAATCCAATGTGGCGCAAGCGGTCCGTCGATGTGTAAAACATCATATCCTCTTTCTTTTGCTTTTTTCACGAAAGAAAATTGCTCTTCAGGATTGTTCGTGTATAAACAAACAACTTTATTGTCTTTATCCGTTTGTAATGCACTGATTTTCTCTTTGTATTCTTCCAATGTGAAATACGCATTATCTGTATTTTTTAATAAAGAGAACGATTTTGCCTTATCAGCAAATTTATCTTCAGACAAAGAACCGTATTGAACAAAAACTTGTAAATCGTTCCATTTATCTTCAAAATCTTTGCGGTCTTTTTTGAACATTTCTGCCAATTTATCCGCAACTTTTTTAGTGATATGCGCAGCGATTTTCTTTACATTTCCATCACTTTGTAAATACGAACGAGAAACATTTAATGGAATATCTGGCGAGTCAATTACTCCGTGAAGTAATGTCAAAAATTCAGGAACGATTTCAGCAACACTATCCGTAATGAAAACCTGATTCGAGTATAAATTAATTTTATTTCTTTGAACTTCTACGTTTTCTTTGATGCGCGGGAAATATAAAATTCCAGTCAAATTGAACGGATAATCAACGTTTAGGTGAATGTGGAACAACGGATCATCAAAAGTCATTGGATACAATTCACGGTAGAAGTTTTTGTAATCTTCATCCGTTAAATCAATTGGCGCTTTTGTCCAAGCTGGCGTTACATTATTGATTTGGTTTGGAACTTCAATAGCAACTCGTTTGATTTTATCGTTTTCGTCTTTCTCTCCTTCAGGTGAATCAATGTATTCTGTTTTGTTACCAAAAAGCACAGGAATCGGTAAGAATTTACAATACTTGTTCAAAATACCAGAAATACGTTCTTTTTCTAAAAACTCCTTCGATTCTTCAGAAATGTAAAGAACGATATCCGTTCCACGCGTTGTTTTTTCGATATCAGTAATCGTATAATCAGGCGAACCGTTACTTTCCCATTGTACAGCTTGCGAACCATCGTGACGAGAAAGTGTGCGAATTTGAACTTTTTCAGCCACCATAAATCCAGAATAGAAACCTAAACCGAAATGACCGATAATTTGTTCTGCACCTTCGTTTCCTTTGTATTGTTGAACGAATTCTTCAGCACCAGAAAACGCAATTTGATTGATGTATTTATCGATTTCGTCAGCTGTCATTCCAATTCCGTTATCGCGAATCGTCAATGTTTTTTCAACTGGATCTAAAATCACTTCAACTTTTAAATCACCAACTTCACCTTTGTATTCGCCGTTAGCTGCAAGTACTTTAATTTTTTGTGATGCATCGACTGCATTTGACACCAACTCACGCAAGAAAATTTCGTGGTCGGAATATAAAAACTTCTTAATAATTGGAAAGATATTTTCCGTTTGCACATTTATTTGACCTGTTCTCATATTGAAATATTTAATTTGTGTTGCAATTGTCAATCTGTATGCCATTCAAAATTAGCTGACAGAATGTCGGAGTTAAGGACGAAATTTCAGAGTTATAAGACTTAGTAAAAAAATAAATTAGGCAAAATGCCATAAAGTTCAATAAACTTAATAAAGACTTAGTTTGTTAATTGAATTTTATACAAAACTGTAACCTTATAAGCTGAAAAAAGTTTAATCAAATATGAAAATAAATCTTCTTTTTACGCTACTTCTGATAGCGAACTTATCTAACGGTAAAGCACAAATTTCTTTTGAAATTCAAGGAAAAGGTTCTTATAACTCTACTTGGATTGTCAACAAAAACATTTCAGATCAAGGTGATGCGCAAGATTATGATTTGGCTTGGGCTTATAATTATGGCGCTGGATTCAATTTGTATCTCGGCAGAATTGGAGTTGGAATTGAAGGATTATTTGGGAGTCACAAAGCAGGATATACGGGAACTATTGGTACCACTTTTCCGTTGAATTATTCTTCTGTTGTTGATTTAAAAACATCTCACATTCCTCTTCTATTAAAAATTAAAGGAAAAAAAGCGGGTTATTTTGAAGCTGGGGTTCAAATGAATAGTATTTCTAAAGCAACCTATACTATTTTAGGTGATGTTGTTTTTCCAACAAATAACAATGATGTGTTGAATCGTTATTCCAAAACCTATTTGTCAGCAGTTGTAGGAGCTGGGGCAAATATCAAACCTTTCAATAATTTTCCACTTGGGATATTGATTGGTGCTCGCTTACAATATGGTTTTGAAGATGTTAAAGGAGTTGATGCATTGGCTAATGATTTGAATAATTCACTTATCTATCCAGAAAGACAAGATTCTAATGTTATTTCAGGAGGAATGTTTGTTGGATTGACTTATACGCTGTCTAGGAATAATGATCGTTGATTTAAAAAATAAATAGTAGAATTCAAATTCACCTTACTTTCAATACTATTCAATACTGCAAACTAGGACTTAAAATTGTATTTTTGTAACAATGCAATTTTTAAATATCTTATTGCCCCTCACCTACCTTGCCTTTTTTTTGTGGCTGATTGGGAAATTAAACTATTTCAAAACTTCAGGCTTTAGTTCAATTTCTTTACAATTTGCCTTTTTAATCAAAGCCTTTTGTGGATTAGTAATTTATCTAATTTACACTTATTACTATCCTGTGCGAATGGAAGCTGATACTTTCAAATACTTTGATGATAGTAAGTTTTTATATAATGCGCTTTGGGAACATCCTTTGGATTATTTTAAAATGCTTTTCGGAATAAATTGTGAAAATGACTATTTCTTAAAACAGTATTATTCAGATATGTATAACTGGTATCGTTCGTATGACAACGGTTTACTTAATGATAATCGACTTGTTATCCGACTAAATGCCTTTGTTCGTTTGTTCTCCTTTGGTAACTACCACGTTCACAGTCTTTTCTTTAATTCCCTGACCTTTATTGGTTCATATTCGCTTGCTCGTTTATTTCTTGTTTTTTCTGAAAGTAAATGGAAAACGTATTTAGTTGTTTTCTTAATCCCGTCTTTTGTGTTTTGGAGTGCAGGGATTTTGAAAGAATCAATTTTAATTTTTGCTTTAGGTTCGTTTACTTGGAATGTTTACAAATTGATTAGTGGTTCGCACAAAATCTCTACCTATTTATGGATTCTATTTCTGATTCCAATTTTATTCATAATGAAGTTTTACGTTTTTGTAGCTTTAATTCCGGCCATTCTTGCATGGTGGATTTCTCAAAAAACAAAACGAACAATTAGCATTCATTTGGTCACAATTGTCTTTTGTTTACTAGTAGCATTAGGAATTGGAACCATTTTCCCTACTTACAATTTCTTGGTAATAATGGCTGCGAAACAAGGAGATTTTATCAATTTGGCTAATTTCTTAAATGTCAACAGTTCAATTTATATGGATTATCTTGAACCAAAATTGTGGTCATTTATAAAAGCAAGTCCAAAAGCGTTTATCAATACGCTAACGCGTCCTTGGCCCACCGAATTGAAAGGAATTTTGTTCTACCCGCCACTTTTTGAAAACTTATTTATCATTTTCATTTTATTCACGGGTTGGTTTTACCGAAAAAAAGTGAATCCACAACAATGGAAATTCATCATTTTTTGCTTGACTTTTTCCATTCTTTTGTTTGTAATTATTGGTTTAACAACTCCAATTATAGGTGCAATTGTTCGCTATAAAATCCCAGCAATTCCCTTTTTAATTTTTGTTGCTTTACTGTTTCTAGACGACTCTAAACTTCCTCAAAAATTACGTTCAAATAAATTTATTTTATGGCTTCATTCGTATTTATAACTGGTGCAACCTCAGGTTTCGGAGAGGCAACTGCTCGAATTTTCGCAAAAAATGGTTATTCATTGGTCTTAATGGCTAGACGTCAAGATCGACTTGAAAAACTAAAGGAGGAATTAAGTTCCGAGTCAATACAAATAGAGCTTCTTTGTACAGATGTTCGCGATGAACAAGCAGTAAATGACGCAGTTGATTCACTTTCGGGATTTGTAAAAAGTAACATCCGAATTCTTGTAAATAATGCCGGTTTAGCAGTTGGCAGAGGTCCTATTGATGGTGGACTCACAGACGATTGGAATAGAATGATTGACACAAATGTGAAAGGTTTATTATATGTTTCAAAAGCTGTAATTCCATTTTTAAAAGTAAATGGCAATTGTCAAATTATCAATATTGCAAGTATCGCAGGAAAAGAAGTGTATGCAGGTGGAAATGTTTATTGTGCGACTAAACACGCTGTCGATGCACTTTCACAAGCTATGCGCATCGATTTAGTTGAGTATGGTATCAAAGTAACAAATATTGCTCCTGGAGCTGCGGCAACTGAATTCTCAATTGTTCGTTTTAAAGGCGACAACAAAGTAGCAGAAGCTGTTTATGAAGGTTATGATCCTTTACAAGCTGAAGATATAGCGGAAACAATTTGGTTCGTTGCAAGTCGACCGGTACATGTAACAATTAATGACTTAACGATAATGCCTACAGCGCAAGCGGCAGCAACTGTACTTTGGAAAAAATAACAATTTATTAAGTTCTTATGCGTTTAATCTATTCAACAATCTTAGCCTTATTTATAAGTCTTCCTTCCTTTTCACAAGATAGTTTATCTGTTCTTTTTATTGGAAATAGCTACGTTTACACCTTTGATTTACCAGTTGTCCTAAAAAGTCTAGCCGAATCAAAAGGTGATATTTTAGCGGTTGCTTCTAAAACGAATGGTGGTTTTACCTTTCAAAATCACGTCAATGATCCTGTAACTTATACAAAAATTCACTTAACCGATTGGAATTATGTTGTATTGCAAGGTCAAAGTCAAGAACCAAGTTTTCCTTATGATCAAGTTAATTCAACAACGCTTCCCTATGCACTTCAATTAGCTGACTCCGTTTATGCCAATTCTCCATGTTCTCAGGTTCAATATTTTATGACATGGGGACGACAAAACGGTGACTCGCAATGGGATTCAATCAATACGTTTGACAAAATGAATGGAAGACTTCGCGATGCTTACTTGAGAATTGCAGAAAATGCCAATGCAAGTGTCGCTGCTGCTGGTCCAGCGTGGAAGTATGTTCGCAACAATCATCCAACAATTAATCTTTTCTCATCTGACGGTTCACATCCAAGCTTTGCTGGAACCTATTTGAATGCGTGTGTATTTTACAGTTCGCTTTACCACAAAAGTCCAGAAGGAGCTAGTTACATTGGTTCACTTGACCAAGCAACGGCTCAAACTTTACAACAAGTGGCAAAAATGACCGTTTTAGATAGTTTATCAACTTGGAAATTAACCCATCCCGATTCGCTCGCAGACGTTTTGGTTTCTTATGAATTAAATCAATCACCTTCAACGTATCAATTTTCATCTAATGCTGCTTTGATTACAGATTACAACTGGAATTTTGGTGATGGAGTAACATCAACAGATGCAAATCCTTTACATACATTTACAACAAACGGTACTTATACTGTACAATTAATTGGAGAAGGGCCTTGTGGTAGCGATACGTCAGCGGTTCAAATTGTTGTAAATAATGCCAATAACGAAGATCTTTCTGGAAAAGTCAACATAGCAACAATCGGAAACAATTACTTTAAAATTTCTGGAATTAGCAATCTTTCGAAATTTCAAATCTTTGACTTAAATGGTAGAACTGTTGCTTTTGAAAAGATTCTCCAATCAGAAAATGAAACTATTTTAAAATTAACAAATTCAGGCGTTTTCTTTTTAACTATCCGTTCAGAATCTGGAGAAATAACAGTGAAATTGCCTTATACGATTGAGTAATTTGACAAATCACAATGTTTTCATTTTGAAGAATTGATTAAATACAGTTAATATTTCTTTTTTCTATTTTTCTGTTATTAATCAATAGTAATTCCTTTATAATTAAAAAGGCGAATTCATTGATTTGACTTCGCCTTTTTAAATTAGTTAAATATTACTTAATAACCTCCTTCTTCGTAGGTAACTAAAGGAGTTAAATTAGCAATTAAATCTTCGTAGCGTTGTTTAAGTTTTTTCTTATCATCTGCTTGACCAAAAGCTTTTGCTGCTTCTAATTCTGCAATTTCCATATCTAAAGCGTTTACTTTTTCATAGAAAGCTGACATAGTGTATTCAACAGCTCGTGAGAAATACATTTTAGTGTAGTTATTTCCATTTTCATTTAAATAAACAAACATGTTATGTGATTTCTCTTGTAAGTCGATATCCATTCTAATCACGTATACAACATAAGCAAACATTACACGCAATTCTTCATATCCTTTAAGCGTTTCGCTTTTCAATACTTTTTCAAAGAATAGGTAATCTTGAGCTTCTCCTTTTTGGCTATATATTTCCGCAATTGTAACGTTAGTGTTTTTTTTATTTTCCTTCTCCAATTTTCTTGCAAATGCTAAAGCTTCATCTGGATTTGCAGTCATAAGTGCTTGCAAAGTTGAAGAAATAACCAATAATGATTTTTCCTTTGCTAAAACTTCCTTTAAGAAAACGGTTGCTTCTTCCTTGTTTAGAGAGCTTAAGCTACTAACTGCTGTTGAACGCGTTTGAGATTTTACATCATTTTGAGCAATCTCTTTAATTTTTAACAAATATTTATCTTCTAATTTTTCATTTACTTTCGCATAATTCTCAACTGCTGCCTGACGAATTCCCCAGAAAGAATCATTCATAGCGTCGTACATTAATTTACTAACCTCAGGACTTTTTACACGCATTGTTCTTTTCAAAGCTGTTAATCTAACCATATAACGAGGTGAATTATAGTATTGGTGTACAAATTGGCTTGTAGGTTTGTCTTCGTAAAACTTACCTAAAAGCACTTGATTTTCATCAAACAACACATTTTTCAACTCACCCGTGTAATTAAAAGTAAAGGATTGGTCGATGCTATCAATAACTACTTTTTCTGATCTTTTTCCATTTGAATCCCAAATAGCAAATGTCACAGGTAACTTATAAATTGGAAAATCTTCAGTCGTTTGTTTTTGTTTTGTCGAAATAGTAACTGATTTATTTTCAGCATCTATTGTTTGCGTTGTAAACACTATCGGATGACCTTTACTTAAAAACCATTGGTCAAAAAACCAATTTAAATCTTCTCCGCTAACTTCTTCAAAAGCCATTCTTAGGTTATGAACTTCAGCAGTCTTGTATTTATTTGTTGTCAAATAGTTATTTAAACCTTTGAAAAATGCATCATCGCCTAAATAGCTTCTCAACATGTGTAAAATACGACCTCCTTTATTATAAGAATGCCCATCAAACATATCTTCTTTGTCAAAATGTGAGTACCAAATTAAATTATGGTAACCTTGTTGCATTCCGCCATTAAAATATCCACTTGCTTCTTTTTCTGCTTGATAATCAGCTTCGTCAATACCATATCTATATTCATCCCACAAGTATTGAGAGTAATTTGCAAATGATTCATTCAATGGTAAATTAGCCCAAGATTCACATGTAACTAAATCACCAAACCAATGATGGAAAAGCTCATGTGCAATTGTTGATTGATCATTAGCATCCATTAACTCACCATCCGTTTTATAAACGTAATCACCAAAAATTACAGCGCCAGTATTTTCCATTGCACCTGAAACGTAATCTCTTACAACAATCTGACTGTATTTATCCCAAGGAAATTCAACTCCTAATTTTTGAGAGAAAAACTTAATCATAGCAGGTGTTTCACCAAAAATTGCTTTTGCATTTGCTTCAAATTCTGGTTCAACGTAATAATTTACATCCATTTTAGTTCCATCAGGACGAGTGTAAACATCTTTTACCACTTTAAATTCACCAACTGCCATCATAAATAAATAAGGTGCATGAGGTAAATCTTGTTTCCAATGATCAGTTCTCGTACCATTTGCATTTTTAACAGATGCAATCATTTTACCGTTTGAAAGCGTCAAATATTTATCTTCAACTGTGATAAACATTTCTTGAGTTGTTTTTGCATTTGGAGCGTCAACTGTTGGAAACCAAACTGAATTTGCTTCTGTTTCACCTTGTGTCCAGATTTGAGGCATTTTCCCTTTAATTTCTCCTTTAGGATTGATGAAATACAAACCTTTATCTGAAGTAATAGCTTCACTTCCGCCTGTTTTACGTTCATCCGGTTTAGAAACGTAATCAATTACAACTGTGAATTTCTCGTCACGAGAATATACTTTATCTAATTTAATTCTCAATTTCAAAGAATCAGTGTAAGTATAAGTTAAAGTTTTACCGTTTAATTCTACTTTATTTATATCCATTCCTTTAGCGTCCAAAATCAAACTATCAGAAGCATAAAAATGTTGTTTAGCACTAATTGTCGCTTTACCATTCATTCTAGATTTTTTCCAATCAAAATTCACCTCCAATTTCGTGTGAATCAAGTCTGTTAAAAGTGTTCTTGATGGGTTGTAAATCTCTCTAACTTTCGGTTCTTCACCGTAATAATCGCCTTCCTCGCCATAGTATTCCTCTCCTTCACCTATATATTCTTCGCCTTCATAATTTTCTTCTCCTAAATATTCTCCTTCGATAGGAAACTCTTCAGCAGCTGTTTTATCAGATTTACAACTTAACAAGACAAGCACAAAAAATAGTGCGTACACGATTTTATTCATTTTTCAGTATTTTACACAAAACTGCTGAAATTATTTCATTTAACAAGTTAATTTGACCAAAAAGTAGAATTGATATTTAGAAAGGTTTCGTTAGTTTTGCTGAAAATAAATCCAATGACAGACTTCAAATCCTACGACTTTAATGGTAAAAAAGTATTAATCCGTGTGGACTTTAATGTCCCCTTAGATAAAGAAACGCTAGCAATTACAGACGATAAACGAATTCGTGCAGCACTTCCAACAATGCTTCATATCTTAAAAGGCGGAGGAAGTTTAATTGTAATGTCTCATTTAGGTAGACCAAAAGAAGGACCTGAGGATAAATTTTCATTACGTCATATCACAGCTCGCATTGCAGAATTGGTTGGAACAAATGTTCTATTCGCTAATGATTGTATTGGAGCAGAAGCTATTGAAAAAAGTAAAGCTTTGAAAGCGGGTGAAATTCTAGTATTAGAAAACGTTAGATTCTATAAAGAAGAAACGAAAGGTGATATGGATTTCGCTAGTAAACTAGCAGCTCTTGGAGATTGTTATGTAAACGATGCGTTCGGAACTGCTCATCGTGCACATGCAAGTACAACACAAATTGCAAGTTTCTTCCCAAATGATAAAATGGCTGGTTTTTTAATGGATGCTGAAATTGAAAGCGCTCGAAAAGTAATGGAAAAAACGGAGCGACCTTTTACAGCAATCGTTGGTGGAGCAAAAGTTTCAGACAAAGTTTTAATCGTTGAAAATTTATTAAACGTTGCCGATAATATCATCATTGGTGGTGGAATGGCCTATACATTTTTTAAAGCACAAGGTGGAGAAATCGGAAACTCTTTGTGTGAAGAAGAAAGATTTGAAACGTGTCTTGAGATTTTAGAAAAGGCAAAAGTAAAAGGTGTAAATATCTTTCTTCCTGTTGATTCAACTATTGCAGATAAATTCGCACCAGATGCAGCCACTGAAAATGCAGCTAGTAACGCAATTCCATCTGGTTGGATGGGCTTAGATATTGGAACGGAAGCGGCTTCAATCTTTAAAGAAGTGGTGATGAATAGCAAAACAATTCTTTGGAATGGACCAATGGGCGTTTTTGAAATGGATGCTTTTGCAAATGGAACACGCACTATCGCAGAAGCAGTTGCTGAAGCTACAAAAGCAGGAGCTTACAGTTTAATTGGTGGTGGCGACAGTGCTGCTGCTGTTCAAAAATTTGGATTCGCCGATGCTGTAAGTCACGTTAGTACTGGTGGTGGTGCTCTTTTGGAATATTTTGAAGGAAAAGAACTTCCAGGAATTAAAGCGATTTTGGATTAGAAAGTAATAAAGATTACAAATTGCATTTTACAAATTAAATCTGCAATTTGTAATCTTCCAATCTGTAATCTCCTATCTCAACAAATTTAGGTGTCCTAAGCTCTGGAAAATGCGGTAATCATCCCACGAGAAAGTTAATTTCCACACGTAAGTTCCATCTTGACATTGGCTATTTCTGTACGTTCCGTCCCAACCTTGATAGATGTTTGTCGTTTCAAAAACCAATTCTCCCCAACGGTCAAAAATTTGCATCGTGTATTTCTTTACGTCCTCAGGACTAGAAAACACCACATTCCAAACATCATTTACACCATCGCCATCTGGAATAAAAGTATTCGGCACATAATAAAATGGATCGTTGTCGAAAATGATTTGCTGGTAAGCCGTATCTGGACAATTATCACTCGAAATCGCAATTAAGGTGATCATAAATGTATCCGAAAGATTGGCTGAATACGTGTAATTTCCTGGCTCAAAATAGTAATGATTCACTGGGTTGTCGCCCATATTCCAAATATAAAACTCTGCTCCCACACTTTGATTGGTAATAGTTGTTTGGTCGTTTCCTGCAAATAAATACGTTGGATCCGCTAAAATTCCTGCTGTCGGCGATTGATAAACGGTAATGAAATCATCATACGTCGCAAAGTTCGTACAACCGTTAATATCAGTCACAGTCAAGGTTACATCATAAATACCTCCATCTTGGTAAATATTCACTACACTATCGCACGATGTGTAACTGTTTCCATCTCCAAATTGCCATTGGCACGCATTATTCGTCTCCGAAGTATTGGTAAATGTCACCTGCAATGGACTACAACCCACGATAATATCAGCGTCAAAAGAAACACCCAAAAGTGGCGGTTCGTCTAATACGCACAACGTGTCAAAGCTACAGCCGTTTGCATCGGTAACGGTAAGATTATAAGTTCCTTTTGGAATAGAATCGTTGGTTTGATTGGTGTCACCGTTACTCCAAACAAAGGTGTAAGGCGCTGTGCCTCCTGTTGGATTTGCAATCAATTGTCCGTTGCTGTAACCAAAACATTGTGGTTGAATGGCAGTATAAGTTGCAAATAAAGGCGCGACTGGTTGAGTGATATTTACGTTTTCAGCATACACACAATTGTTGATGTCTGTTACTGTGAGTATATAAGTTCCAATTGGCAAGGAATCAATGTATAAACTCACTGAATCGTTGGTGTTCCACAAGAAAG
>CALPMC020000053.1 GCA_943324565.2 Chitinophaga pinensis
ACAAAAGAAGAACAAAAAGAGAAAATTAATGAGTTGATTCAATTGAGCAATGCTCGTTTGGAAACACTGAAACAAGAAAAAGAAACTTTAACTAGAACATCGAAAGAGGTAGAATCTAATCCAGAGAATACTAAAGTAACAACTAACGAATTAGCTAAAATTCAAGAGAATTATAAAATTGACTTAACAAAGCTTGAAGGAGATTTAAAACCAATTGAAGTTATTGATGAAAAAATTATCATTGAAGAACGTTTGATTGTTAATTTAAGTCAATTGCTATTAAAAGAGACAAAAGAAGAACAAAAAAAGAAAATTAATGAGTTGATTCAATTGAGCAATGCTCGTTTGGAAACACTGAAACAAGAAAAAGAGACTTTAACAAGAACATCGAAAGAAGTAGAATCTAATTCAGAGAATGCTAAAGTAACAACTAACGAATTAGCTAAAATTCAAGAGAACTATAAAATTGACTTAACAAAGCTTGAAGGAGATTTAAAACCAATTGATGTTATTGATGAAAAAATTATCATTGAAAACCGTTTGATTGTTAATTTAAGTCAATTGCTATTAAAAGAGACAAAAGAAGAACAAAAAGTGAAAATTAATGAGTTGATTCAATTGAGCAATGCTCGTTTGGAAACACTGAAACAAGAAAAAAATGCACTCATTCAAGAACCAAATCAAACTAAACCAAAAGTATACTTAGAAAATCAAGAGTTAGTAAAAGAAAATCAAAAGCAAATTGAAGTTTTAAACAGTCTTCAAAGTCAAAATGAAGATAGAAGCAAGTCCTTGAATCAAGCACTTAAAACGAAAAAAGAAGAATTACTTAAAACGACAAATCAAGCTGAAATTGCACGATTGGACAAAGAGGTTCGTTCCTTGGAGTCGCAAATTCAAGCACAAAATAATCAAGCTTTTGTAAACGAAAAAAATAGCGCTATTAAAAAAGACTTTCCAACTTATGAAGTACTATCTGAATCAGAAAGAAAAGCTAAAATTTCAACTTTGAACCTTGAAAGAGAACAAGTAAAACAATCTTTAAAAACAACAAGTTCACCACAAGACAAAAAATTACTGGAACAACAAATTGAAAGTATCGATTCTTCAATTGAAACGCTCGAAAATTTTACTAATCGTGAGAAAAAAGAGGATCAAACAATAGTTTTAGCAGAAGCAGAAGTTTTAGATAATGATGAATTAACGAAAAAAGCAGCGTCTTCAAACTATACTAACTACATTGTGAAAAGAAACGAAATAACACAATTAGACAATGAAGTAACGGCATTAAAAGCTGAAACAAATTCGCTTAGAAAAACTTTAAATCAAGAAATAAATAAAGATTCTCAAGTTGAAATTAGTCCAAAACAAAGAGAATTGTTGATTAAAATTGCAGAAAACGAACAAAAGATAAGTGAAAAGCAAACTTCTAGAAACCAAAAAGCAAAAGAACTAGCCCAAACTCCAGAGGCTTCGAATTATGAATGGATGCTTAATAATTCTATTGAAGCTACTGTTCCTGCTCAATCAACAACTATTGTTTCAACTATTCCAAGCATTGAGACTTCATTCAAAATTATTGATAAACAAGCTGTTGATGTAACAGTTCCTTTGCCTGTCAATATCAAAAATCCACGTGGTTTAGTTTATCGTGTTCAAGTTGGAGCATTTAGAAAACCAGTTCCAAATGAGTTTTTCAGAGAATTTTCGCCAGTTTCAGGTGATATTCTCCCTAATGGATTGACTTGTTATATGGCGGGTTATTTTAACAATATAAATACTGCATCCACTGCCAAAAATGACATTCGGACGATTGGTTATCAAGATGCATTTATAGTTGCTTATTGTGATGGAAAACGGATTTCATTTGCTACGGCTAAAGTATTAGAAGCGTCTGGGGCTTGTGTTCCGTTATCTGATAATGAACTAAAAATTGCAGTACTTGAAAACTTGCCATCTCCATCTCAAAATGTAACAAACACAGCCTCTGTTCAAAATCAACCAGAATTAATTAAACCAATCGTTGATGTAACCTATAATCAAGCTCCAGGAGCGGTGGAAGCTGTTGCTGTTGAATCATTAGAGGCTTTGTTTTTTACCGTTCAAGTTGGTGTTTACAACAAACCAATTAAACAGGAACAATTGCCAGGATTTACAGAATTGTTTACTTCTAAATCAGCCAAAGGACAAATTCGTTATTCTTCTGGAAAGTTTCAATCGGTTGAGGATGCTAAAACAAGAAGAAAAGAAGCGGTTGAAAAAGGTGTAGCAGATGCTTTCATTGTTGCTTATTACCAGGGAAAAAGAATTACAATTGCTGAAGCGAATCAATTAATTGGGCGTTTTGGACCAAGTGTTTTTGAAGAAAAACCGAAACTGGAATCTTCTCCATCAACTACAAATAATACAAACACAACAAATTTAGTTTCTGGTGAACCAATCGTAATTCTTCAGAAAAAAGAAGTTGAAGAGAAAGTTTTCAAATATGAGCAAACAGTAGATGAGGAAAATGTTAGAGCACTTTTAGATCAATTAAATCAAAATGGAATTTTCACGTACAATCCTCAAACAAGCAAAGTTTCATCTAAGCATTTTAACGAAAATCAATTAACAGCTACAATGATGAATGCTGTGGTTGATATGAACGAAGTAATAATTGCAAAAGGAAAAGTAAAACCAATTACCTTTGTATTAAAATCAAGCACTTGGTCAGGTTCGTTTGGAAATTGGATTTTACATTGTCCTTATGAATTTAAACCTTTGAATAATAAAGAAATACAATTCTTCCCACGAACAATTGAAGAAGCAGAAGAATTAAAACAATTAGCAAAAGAACTTATAATATCAATTTATGAATAATCACACTGAAACGCTTACTGATCCATTAGTTGAACTTTTAGAACAACAAATTGCTGAGTATTCTATCATTCTTTACAATGATGATTACAATACTTTCGATCATGTGATTTCCTGCTTAATGCGCTATTGCGACCACGATATGATTCAAGCTGAGCAATGCGCTTGGGTTGTTCATACGAATGGTAAATGTGTTGTTAAACATGGGATTTACGAAGATTTGGAACCAATTTGCGTGGGCTTACTCGACAAAGGTTTGAGTGCCAAAATTGAATAAAATTCGAATTTCAAATTATTTTTTTTATTCTCATGAAAATAACATTCGATTCAAAAGCCACCCTTATTCTAGCTTCTTTAAGTTTAATCGGTTTGTTTTTCGTCAATGCTTCAAAAGAATCGGGATCTATCTTTATTTTGAATGGCGATTTTCAAGAATCGAGTCCAGTTTGGTACATTAGTACGCTAACTTATATTTTTGGACATGCAGATTTTGAACATGTTATTGGTAATTTATCCATTATTTTGCTTCTTGGACCATTAGTAGAATTGAAATTTGGTTGGCAAAAATTCAGTTTAATGGTTGTAAGCACAGCGATTTTAACAGCGATTCTTCATACTTTACTTTGGGATAATGGTTTAATTGGTGCAAGCGGCATTGCGTTCATGTTGATTGTTGTGACTTCACTATTGAATACAAGGGGAAAAGATATTCCAATTACATTTATTCTTGTGGTTTTACTATTTCTAGGACAAGAGATTTATTCTTCTTTTAAAAACGACCAAATTTCTCATTTTGCACATTTATTTGGTGGAGCAATGGGAGCGTTTTGGGGTTTTTACCGATCTTAATTGTTCTCCTTTTTTCGCTTTATATCGTAGAAAGTTTTCTCAATTGTTTCGTACAATCCATTTGGTGATGGAGCGAGTGCAGGCATGTTTTTAATCATTAACTGCTCATCTACTAAAACATAATATGGGAAAGTATTGATTTTTAAATCGTTCCAAATAGGATGATTTTCATCTAGTGCAAATTTTCTAGTTGTTAGGGCATCAAGATTTCTTTTTTCAGTGGTAGTTAATGGCTCAATCGGTGTTGGATATATAGTTACGATTTCAATATACTTAGCATATTTTTCATTTAACTTACGGATAGCAGAAACTTCAGCAATACATTTCTGATTGGAAGGGTTGTAAAAATGAAAATAGATATATTTTGAACCAAAGTTACTGAGTTGAATTTCTTCGTCCAGCTTATAATTTGGAACTTTCATTCCTGTTGTTAATTCTTCAAATTTGTCCAATAAATTACTTGCAATCACCGCAATATCTTGATTTGTAAAAGTTTCTTCTAATTTTTTAAGAATTGCAAGCAAGTTAGATTTAGGTAATTCTTTTGAACCAATTTCTTCCTTGATAATCAACAAAGCAATCAAATCTCTTAACTCATTATTTTTAAGGTAAGGATCTTCATTGATAGCATCGAGGTACATTTTAACGTCACTTCTAATCACTGCATTGTAAATTTTTTCTCTAATTTCTTTATCAGCATGGTAATAGTATTTCTCAAAGAATAGTAGAAAATATTCTATATACTTATCGTGATAGACAAGAAATGGCGAGTAAGAAAAATAGAAATTGTATTTCTCATCTTTTGACATTGATCCGACGTACTGTAAATTATCAACCGTTGTTCCAATCGTATATTTTAAGTAATTTATAAAGTACTCAGAGGTATCCTTACTATAAACCGAAGCCACTTCTTTTTTGAATTCGCTGATTTTTTTTACAAATTCTCCTGGTTTTGTTTCTTTATCATAGTAAAAATCAGAAAGTGTTTCATCTAACCAAGCTTCAAATCCAAGAATTTTATAATTGATATCCGTGGTATCCATTCGATAAAAAACCATTTCAATTTCGTTGTCTTTCTTAAAATTAGAGCGATTAGCATCTATTTCCGGTAAGTCAATGTAATAGTTTGAAAAAGGTTCAATGTACATCCAACTGTATTTATCATCAAATCTTAAAATGATTTTTTTTATTTCGGGTGTCTGAATCGTAAAAGAAAAACGACCGAAACTATCAATTTTGGTTCTACCTATTTCTTTTTCAGTATTCGTTAGAAAATCGGAAACTTCGTAGATTCGAATTTCTTTATTTTTCTTTGGAACGTATGTTATTCCATTGATTGAAACATTTTGAGCCGAAAATGAAAAGCTCAAAAAGAATAGAACTAGAAAAGTGATTTTTTTTAGAAACATAAGATTTGATTTGTCATAAACAGTGCCAAAATCAAACGAGTATTTCTGGCGAAGTTACAAAAGGACTAATATTTGCCTTGTTTGCATACATTTCACGAATGATTGAAGAATTGATTGCTCCATGTTCTTGATTGGTTAAGAAAAACACAGTTTCAATTCCAGAAATTGCATGGTTCATGTGAGCAATAGATTTCTCGTATTCAAAATCTTTCGAATCACGTAATCCACGTATGATATGGGTTGCATTGATTTCTTTACAGAAGTCAACCGTTAATTTTTGATAGGTTTGGATTTTAACTTTTGGTTGATTTTCAAACAATTTAGTAATATGTTGAATGCGTTTTTCTATGGTAAACATGTACGTTTTTTTACTATTGATTCCGATTCCTATTACAACCTCGTCAAAAAGATCTAATGATTTTAAAATAACTGCTTCGTGTCCTTTTGTGAAAGGATCAAATGAGCCTGGAAATAAGCCTTTTTTCATGAATTGGTATTTACAAAAAAACTAAAGTGAACATTCCCAAAAGTACGACATTTTTCAAAGTTGGGAAGATGTTCCAGATTCGTTTGTTTACCGTGCTCAATGACCAATAAACCATCTTCGTTTAAAAGCTCCTTATCAAAAATCATCGTGACTAATTCTTCATGAAAAGTTAAATTGAAGGGAGGATCAGCGAAAATTACATCAAATTTCTCTTTTGAATTTTTACAATAAATCACACAGTCGGATTTGTAAACCTGCATTTTTTCTTGAATTCCAAGTTGTGCAACATTTGATTTTAAATACTGAATGCATCTCGGATGACTGTCAATTGACAAAACATGATTTACACCTCTAGAAACAAATTCAAAGGAAATATTTCCCGTTCCAGCACATAAATCCAAGGCTTTGAGATCTTCAAAATCTAACTCGTTTTCTAAAACATTAAACAAACCTTCTTTAGCGTAGTCGGTTGTTGGTCGTGATGGAAAATTAGGTGGTGTAGCAAAACGTTTACCTTTAAGAATACCTCTGATTATACGCACAATATGGTTTTATAAAATTCATTTTTAGATTTCCATTCAAATTGAAATTGGTCAAATTCCGAAAAGTTGGTAGTTAACCCTTTTATTTGATCAATTGGAATGTTTGATTGATAGTTGTAGATTACAATTTTAGTTGATTCTGACAACTCATGTTTTTGGATGTGTAATAAGAGATAGTAGATTAAATCAGTTTCACTTTGATACTCAAAACTATTGCAGATTGTTAATTTTCCGTTTTTTAATAGTGTTAAAACAAAACTGGAGTCATAAATAATTACAGAAACAAAATCTGAATATTGACCACGAGTTCTTGCAATTAATTGTCCAGCTTGATGTTTTAAGGGAATTAATGGAAAATAAGTGTCTTTTATATCTTTAATCCATCTCGGTAGCGTATAAGCTATAACTGCACTTTGGGAATGAAGCATATCAAATGTTGCTACTTCTTCCAGTTTAATTGAACCAAAATTCAGATTCAAATAGCTTGAAACATCGTGTAATTTGAAAACACTTTGTGGAAGTAGAGTAAAGGTTGGAGAATACCAATAAAATGCATTTGGATTCCCCTTTTTTGATTGTTCTCTTATAAAGTCTTTCAATTCCTCTTCAAAAAAGGATGTTGATTCGTTGAATTTATGCTCTAAAAATTCAGTTGAATTGTTTTCCGAGTAGGCAATTACTTTATCCGTTTGAAAATCAAAAAAGTTTGTCATTTGGTTTCTTTAATTAAAAATCAGCAAGTATTTCTTCAAATTTGGAAGTAACCTTTAATTAATTTTTGTACTTTACAAAGCTACAATATTTAATTTTACAACAAAGGAGCAAAGAGTTGAAACTAGCCAATAATATCTTTTTATGTTGAATTTCAATCAAATTGAATTTATGCAACACGTTAATTCAAATTTTGGTTTTGAATTAACTTCTGATCAAGTTGTGGCTTTGGATAACTTCGTCTCTTTTCTCGAAGATTCCGATAAACATTCTATTTTTATTTTGTCAGGTTATGCAGGGACTGGAAAGTCATCGTTGGTAGCACAATTAATAAAAACACTTAAAACGTATCGTATCAAATCGCGTTTACTTGCACCAACAGGACGTGCAGCTAAAGTTTTTTCAGCTTTTGCAAATGAACCTGGTTTTACGATTCATAAACAGATCTATTTCTCTGGAAATGAACTCACTGGGAATAGACCTACAAAGGCGAAAAACTTATATAAAAACACGATTTTTTTCATTGATGAATGTTCAATGATTGCTGGATTTGACCCAAGTGAAGGTTCTAATTTATTAGAAGATTTGATTGCTTATGTTCAAGATGGCGATAATTGCAAATTGGTTTTCATGGGGGATAACGGGCAGCTTCCGCCAGTTGGTCAAGAACAATCGCCTGTTTTTTCTTCTGAATTTTGGAAAACAAATTTCCCCTTTTTGTTTATTTACCTTTCTATCTTAGAAAAAGTAGTTCGAACAGATGAATTTTCTTCCATTTTAGAAAATGCGACCTATTTAAGAAGTATCGAAGATTATCAATTACCGCTTTTTTGTAAAATAGATGGCAAAGAAATGATTTCAATTACAGGTTTAGAAGTGAAGGAAATATTGGAATCTTCTTATGATTCTGTTGGGCAGGAGCAAAGTATTTTACTCACTTTGTCTAATAAAAGAGCCAATAAATGGAACCAAGAAATTCGAGCAAGTTTGTTGTTTCGAGAAGAAATTTTAGAACGAGGAGACCGAATGATGGTAGTGAAAAACAATTATTTCTGGCTTGATCCGCTTAGTGAAATTGGTTTTATTGCAAACGGAGAGATTTTTACAATAACTAAGTTTATTAAACTTGAAGAACAGTATGGATTCGAATTTGCACATGTTCGCATTCAGTTTTCAGACACAATCGACGAAAAGGAATACGATGTAATCATTTTATTAGAAGCATTGATTTCAGAGTCACCCAATATCCCAAGAGCAAGATTAAAAGAGCTATTTTTTGAAATCGAGAAAGACTACTCCCACGAACGTAATAAAAGTAAACGCTACCAACAAATCCTAAAGAATCCATATTTCAACGCGCTTCAAGTTAAGTATGCCAATGCAATCACAGTGCATAAATCACAAGGTGGACAATGGGAACATGTTTTTATAGATTACGGTTTTATCCCCGAAGAAATGAAAAATCGAGGCTATTTACGTTGGCTTTACACAGCTGTCACCCGTGCCACTAAAAAGTTGTACTTGGTTAATTTCCCGGAAGAGTTGATGGGTTAATTTTTTCCATGAAGTTCTTTTTCAATTTCTTCAATACTTGGTAAACTAGATTTTAAATCTTCTGGTAATGAGTTGTTTAGTTCGTTTTTCCAATTGGCAACACTTATTGGATTACTAAACCCATTTAAGGAATATTCCACCAATGTTTTGTTTTTGGATTTGACTAATAAAAGTCCAATGCTAGGTTTGTCGTCAGAATGTCGAAGGCTATCATTTACAATATTCTGATACATATTTAATTTCGAAATGTATTCTGGTTGAAAATCACCAGCTTTAAGTTCAATCACAACATAACACCTCAATTGCAGATGATAGAACAATAAATCAATATAGAAATCAGAATCACCTAGTTCTATGTGAACTTGTCGTCCAACAAAAGCAAATCCTTGTCCGAGTTCAATTAAAAATTTTTGAATATGGTCTATTAATTTTTGTTCCAACTCAGCTTCTTTGCGAGGTTCAGCTGTCCCTAAAAAATCAAAAACATAAGGGTCTTTGAATATTTGAGATGTAAAATCAGAATCCAAAGGTGGAATCACATTTGCAAAATTATTTACAACAGCACCTTGTCTTTTATGAAGTTTACTTTCAATTTGGAATTCTAACATTGTTTTTCCAAATCCATTTTCAATTGTTTTATTTGCATACCAAAGTCTTAATTCTAAGCTCTTTAATTTGTCCAAAAGAGTAATATTTGTTCTCCATGGTATTTGTGCAACGGTGCGTTGCACAATTGCTTTATCTTGATAAGCTTCTGCAAATTTCCGCATGTATTTGAGGTTTCTAGGTGAAAAGCCTGACATTTCCGGAAATGATTTTTTTAAATCAAATGATAATCTATCAATAACTTTTGCGCCCCATGATTCATTTTGTTGACGCTTTAATATTTCATATCCAATTTCCCAATATAGAATAATCATCGACGCATTTGCAGATAAGGTGACTTTTAGTCGTTCTTCAAGAATCTTATTTTTTAAGTTGATTATTAATTCAGAATAATCATGAGGAAGATTTATTTGATTATCCGTTAAAGGTAAAACTACAGATTTAATGATTTTACCTCTTTGTTTTCTATTTTCGTTTTCCATCTTTTAAGTTAAATTCTTACTTAAAGATAGTTAATAATTAATATTTAATCAAATATAAAATTATATTATAATCAAATTAAATCCTAAAATCCTTATATCTCAAAACTTCGTTTCCAATCTTCACTCTGCTTTTTTCAATGGAAGAATTGAGTTGGTCGATGAGTTTTTTTGCTTTTTCCTGACTGAGGTATTTGCTAGCGTTGATGTTCAATTCCAATTTTAACTGATTCATAACGGCAACACTTCTAAAAGCACTTAAGGCATCATTTTTTGTGATTTTACCACTTGTAATTAATTCTTGGATTTTATTATGATTCTTAACAATCAAATTGGAAACAACAGGGTCAGTGTACGATTCAATTCGGAAGTAAATTAAGCGATCAACTTTAATGAAGAGATTTGTTTTGCGCAAACTGGAAAAGGTACTGTCTGCTCGAGCTACTTTAATTTCTTCAGCTGTTTTTCCAGGATAACTTGGTAATTCAACTGCTTCTAAATCCTTTACCAAAGAACCATTTTCCCTTTTACCGACACCATTACCATTAATCTCAAAAATGAAAGTTAATTGGCTGTCATCGATTTGTCGGAAGAATTTTTTTAAGAGCGAACTATCTTTTTCTTGAAAAATAGATTTACTTAAGGTGTAAGCATCCGATTCAAATAAATCTCTGAATTCAATTTTAATATCTGCATCATAGAAAGGTTCGATATCCACTTTACTCACGTGCATCATCACTTCGTCGGCATTTTCTCCAACCAAATCTTCAGGAATTGCAATCAAGCGAATTTCAAAACTTTCTTTTTTGTCAGATGCTGGAAATATAAATTCCTGTGTCTTTATGTCAAAAGTTGTGGAATCATCAAAAATGTAAAGTCCATCAACTTCTTTGAAATTTACCCATTTCAAACCCATTTGACGTTTGTAATTGTCCAAAATCGCTTTCTTATCTTGCCATTCTTTGAGAACAGGTGCTCTTTCTTCGATCAAAGAATTTAATTCAGCCTCAATTGCTTCGTATTCTAAATACAGGTCAACCAGTTCGGTTTGTCTTCGTTGGCGTGCTTTGCGCTTTGATTTCGTATTAGGTGTTTGATTAATTGGCCCACCATAACTATTTTCTTTCTTGAATTTTCGATCTTTTCGTGTTAAATGCTTGGGCGTAAGATAATTTTGTTTTGTATGTTCACCGTATTCTGCTTCTTTTTCTTGAATCAAAATATATACTTCTCCGAGTGATTTTTGAAGCGTAGTGATTTGTTCGTTGTAGCCATTTTTACCTTTTAAGCTATTTTCAAGTTCCTTAAATGTATTGGTGTGTAAGTCATTGATTACTTTTTGGAAAGTTGCTCCTTTTGAAAAAGTCGAATCAGGAGAAAGAAATCGCGTTTTTTCAGAGCCAAAAAGATGATAGGTAAAACCATTTTTTTCAATGACAATTGTGGTTTGTTTTGTGGTATTGTAACCCCAAACATCAAAATGAAGATTC
Source organism: Chitinophaga pinensis (assembly GCA_943324565.2). Classification (GTDB taxonomy): domain Bacteria; phylum Bacteroidota; class Bacteroidia; order Flavobacteriales_D; family Crocinitomicaceae; genus UBA952. Next base: position 10,984 of record CALPMC020000053.1, read on the forward strand.
GTTTGTTTTCCGTTGCCACACGTTTCCATTGTTCGGCTAATCATCCGATAAGGAACCACATCTTTATTTTCAACCTTTACGTCGTACGGAAAAAGCCCAATTGCTTTGGGTAGACCTTTATTCCAATTGCCGTCATCATCGCGTTCACGTTCGGCTAAAATACCAGCGGTATAGCTTCCATCACCAGCAGCTAGGAGATAATTCTCGAATTCGTTAGATTTTCCACCCAAATTGCGAAAGATTTGTATGGTGTATTTTTCAATAGTTTCGTTTATAGCTTTGTGCTGTGACTCTAAAATTTGAACCTGTTCCTCAGGCGAAATAAAACCAAGTTGTCCTAATAAAACACAACGATCGTAAAGCGATAGATTACTATTAAAAATAGGACTTCTTTTGGGATCAAAAATCGCTTCGTAGTTTTTGGAACGTTCAATTTGCTTTGTAAGATTATTAGAGAAAACCTTCAAATAGTTATCGAATATTTCCTGGTTGATTTCGTTTTTTCCTGTTTGAATGGAATTTAAGGTTTTATTCAGCATCCAAACTGCGGTTTTATTTGATAATTCAAGAATCAAACCTTTGGGTGCTTTTGCTATTTCTGCACTGCGAATTACCAATAATTCGGGTTCGTTAATGATAATTGTTTCGAGCGAATCGTAATTGATTTGACCGTCTTTCAAAGGTACTTTAGGTCCAAAATATTCGAAAGCATAGCCAAAATTTCGTTCTAAGATTGGACTTTTACGCACAACGTGAAACAAATATGATTTCACTTCAGCAGTCAAGCTATTGTTAACTTGCGAATTGAGTTGCGAAGAAAAAAATGAAATAAAAAGAAGTAAAAATGCCAGATTCCGAAAATTCTTTGAACCAATCCAATTCCCAAAAATATTTCCACTTGATTTTATCATTCTCTCAAAAATAACTAAAGAATTGAGTGAATGTTTCATTTCAGCAAATAATTATAATTGATTTTTAAATTGAACGATTGTTTTTTTGAAGGAATAGCAATGTCTATATTACTTTTCGTTTTTTTATATTTTCAAAATAGTTGTTTATTATTGATTTATCTCAGCCCACGCTTTCAAAGCAACCTTTTGGTCCTCTGAGAGTTGCTCTTGAAGTTGCACTTCGAATTTTGGATAGAAAGTAGAATCGTTAGCTGTCAAAGTGATTTCTTGCAATTTTCCATTTCGAATGATAGTCAATGAATTTGTTTCCGAAGCAGAAAATGTTAACCAGTTATCAAAGTCATTATTTAGTTTGTAGTCATTTACGCTCAGAATTTCATCACCGATTGAACATACCAATGAAGCTGGACTTTCTGGTGCAATTGCCGTAACAACAACATTTCCATTTTTAGGTAAAAACTTCATTCCAAGTTTACTTTCAACATAAGATTTACTCGGTATTTTTTCAATTTTCAAACCAATATAATTCAAACATTCATTCAGGATTTGTTTATAATCTTCCGTTCCGTAGAAATAGTTGGTAAAAAGCGCGTCGAATGAAATCCCAGCAGTTGTTTCTAAAATGTGTTTGTAGGTTTCAGCATCGTAACCGATTCCTTTTTGAGCGAAATCTGTGTAAAGTGTGCGCATCGCATCTTCCAATCCTTTTTGGTTGTTAGTCGCGCGACGGATGTAAATATCGCTCACAAAAGCCAACAAACAACCTTCGGTATAAATCGACGTTTTTCTACCTGGGATTCCAGGAACATAGCCGTCTAACCACGTGTCAAACGAAGATTGTGCCACAGAATAATTGAATCTTCCAGCGTTGTCGAAGTGTTTTTGCAATTGATCGTTGAATTCTAAAAAGTAATTTACTAAGTCAAAAACGCCACTTTTTAGTAAATACAAATCGCCCATGTAAGTTGTCACGCCTTCATAAACGTAGCCCAATTCAGAATAATTTTCTTGACTAAAATTGTAGGGCAACATATCCGTTGGTCGAATGCTTTTCACATTCCAAACATGGTACAACTCGTGCGACGAAACGCCCAATAATTCTTTGTAAAGGTCTTTGAAAACCTGATGACTTGGACCTAATGTGATCACAGTTGTTGTCAAATGTTCCACGCCGTGATAAGCAATGTAGGGGAGGGCGTGAATCAAAAAATGAAATTCTGGTGTTGGAAAATGTCCGAAATGTTCGATTTGTTTAGTCGTGAATTTCTTGAAATCTTCAACCACTTTTTCCCAAGGTATGTTTGAAATACTATTGAACCAAATGTAAAATTGATAACCTTGAACTTCGTAAGCAGCTGATTCCAACTGCGAAGAACAAACAAAAGGTGAATCTGCTAATTCATCAAAATCTTTTGCAAAAAGTACATTGTTCTCTTGTTTCAAACCACAAGCAATTTTCCATTCAGCATTGATTTCCAATTTTAATTCAATCGGATTCGATGTCAATTCAGGAACGTAAACCATACAATTCACAGGATTTACATACAATTGATGTTCATCGAAATAAGTCGAACCAGCATTCAATTCATTAGCAAAATATAAATATTCAACAGTGATTGAGTCTGTATTTTCGCTTACAATTTCCCACGTATCTTTATTCGTTTTACGATAAGTCAGTTCCTTTGAATTCGCATCAAAAACACGAAATCCCTTTACATTTTTCGCAAAGTTCCCCAATTCATATCGTCCCGGTCGCCAAGCTGGTAATTTCACGGTTGTAATTTTATCATTTACAGGAAATTCCGCACGAATCTTCACAAAGCGTTGTTGTGGATTTTCGGTTGTGATTTGGTAATGGATGGGAGAATTGGTTGTTGACATGGATTATTTTTATTTCAGTTTCTTTTTTCCTTTTGATGGAGGGAGGAAGTTTTCATTCGTTATAACATTCTCTCCAGTTTGTTGCTCTAACATCAACCTTGCACCTTTTGCAATTTTACCTCCTTTTTTACTTGCTATTGCATTTTCTTCCAATCCAAGTGCTTCATCAGTTTGTTCAATTTGGCGTGTTGAAAGTTCAGCTAGTGCAGTAAATATTAGCTCAGCTTCACTCATGTGATCTCTGAGGTTCTGAGATTTCAATCCTTTTAGATCTTTATGGTTTTTTACAGTTAATCCTGTCCATTCTTGATGAATGATGTTAGTAAGAAATGCAAATTCTTCTCCTTTTTCAACTCCATTTTCTTTCCAATAATCAGTAAGTTTATTTTTGGTTTCTTGACCAGTCATTCTTTGCTGAATCCATTTTTCGCTTTTTCCTAGTTTTTGCCAATTTTCTCTTGCCCTATCTATACTTTGACTAGGATCTGATATTTCTTGTAATCTTTTGTATCCAACTTTTGCTAACCAAAGTTTAAATGGCTCCGCTTTTGGTGAAGGAATTGATTGTATTAATCTCATTAAGTGTTCTGCATTCAAACAATCTGTCGAATATTTCTTTCCATCTGAAGCTTCAAATTTCAGTTGTACGATATTTTCGTACAACTGACTTCCTTCTGAAATAAGCTTCTTTTTTAAATCATTCCAATACCTCTTAGGAATAGAACTTCCAGTTAAAATTTCAATTTCATCAATAATTGAGAAAAACCATATTTCTTTTTCAGAATCCCAATGACTTCTTACTTTTTTGTCTTCAAATAATTGTATATTGCTCATAATATTACTTTTCGAAAAATATTTTTTACTGATTAAGTACTAAAACTTAACTAAATATACAAAAAAGTAACTTAAATAGCACAATGCCTGATGGAATAATTAGTTAACAAAATTAAGCATACAACTCTCCTTGCAACTGCGATATTTTATCGTCAGCAAGGTAATCATCAAATGGCATCATTTTGTCAATCAATCCATTAGGTGTGATTTCAATGATTCTATTAGCAACTGTATTCACCAATTCGTGGTCATGAGAAGTAAATAACATAGTTCCTTGGTAATCGCGCATTGCGTTGTTCAAAGCAGTAATCGATTCCAAGTCCAAGTGATTCGTTGGTTCGTCCATCATCAATAAGTTCGCTTTCGCCAACATCATTTTTGACAACATACAACGCACTTTTTCTCCTCCAGAAAGAACAGATGATTGTTTCAAAACTTCTTCACCTGTAAATAACATACGACCTAAGAACGTACGTAAATACACTTCTTCGCGCTCTTCATCCGTTTGTGCATATTGTCGCAACCATTCGATGAGGTTCATTTTCCCTTCGAAATATTCGTGGTTGTCGTTTGGTAAATAGGCAGTTGTAATTGTTGTTCCAAGCGTGAAATCTCCTGTGTCAGGATTGATTCTTTTGTTCATGATTTCAAAGAATGCAGTCAAAGCAACTGAATTTTTTGAAACGAACGCAATTTTATCCCCTTTGTTCACAATGATATTTAATCCTTTGAACAAATATTTTCCATCAACCGATTTCGAAAGGTCGTTAATAGTTAAAATTTGATTTCCTGCATCGCGATCTTGGTGGAACGTGATTCCAGGATATTTTCTTGAAGACGGCTTGATTTCTTCTAAATCCAAGTTAGTCAACATTTTACGACGACTTGTTGCTTGTTTTGATTTTGCAGCATTGGCAGAGAAACGAGAAATGAAGTCCAATAATTCTTTTTTCTTCTCTTCCGCTTTTTTGTTTTTATCAGCTCGTTGTCTCAACGCTAATTGCGAAGATTGGTACCAGAAGCTGTAATTTCCTGTAAATAAGTTGATTTTACTGAAGTCGATGTCACAAACGTGCGTACAAACCGTATCCAAAAAGTGACGGTCATGCGATACAACAATTACTGTATTTTTGAAATCCATCAAGAAATCCTCCAACCAAGAAATAGTTTGTAAATCCAAGTCATTCGTAGGCTCATCGAGAATCAATACGTCTGGATTACCAAATAATGCTTGCGCCAACAAAACGCGAACTTTCAAATCATTGGAAAGATCTTCCATCAACAAGTAATGTTTCGACTCTTCGATACCAAGGTTACTTAAAAGTGTTGCAGCGTCCGTTTCAGCGTTCCAACCTTCTAAGTCAGCAAATTCTCCTTCCAATTCTGCAGTTTTCATTCCGTCAGCTTCCGAAAAATCTTCTTTCGCGTACAGAGCGTCTTTTTCCACCATGATTTCATACAGACGTTTGTGTCCCATGATAACTGTTTGAAGTACTTGCACTTGGTCAAACTCAAAGTGATTTTGGTTCAAAACAGCCATACGTTTTCCTGGCTCTAATTCCACGCGACCTGTTGTTGGGTCTTGGTGTCCAGTTAAAATTTTAAGGAAAGTAGATTTCCCAGCACCGTTTGCACCGATTACACCGTAGCAATTTCCGTTTACGAATTTTACATTCACTTCGTCGAACAAAACACGTTTTCCGAATTGAAGCGAAAGATTATTTACATTAAGCATTTACTGATAATTTTGGCGCAAAGATAGGGAAAAAAGTTTGCTTTAAAGTGGAGAACTGAAAGATGAAAACGGAGAGTCAAAAATGAGTTTTAAACCTTCAACTTTCAGTTTTCAACTAAATTAACTACTTTTGTCCGTTCTTTGGTTTTCGAGTAATCGAAATTAAAAAGGAATCCGGTGTGAATCCGGAGCTGTATCTGCAGCTGTATGCACTGTAAAAGCGATTCTTGAACCACTGTTCAGATTATCAGAATGGGAAGGTGAATTAGCGTTGGTGTGAGCCAGAAGACTTGCCTTTGAGCAGAGAGAAGACTTCAGATTAAAGTCGGACTCGGATGGAGAATTGCTACTTCTCTACCTTGTTCTCTTTTTTCTTCTTCTAGTTTTTATTTTATTTATTAACCGTTTAAAAACTGAACGAATGAAAAAAATGTTACTTGTTATTGGCCTTGGCCTAACAACTTTCGCGCAAGCACAAAGCTACGTGAATCAAGCAATCATCTTGAATGAAGGCTATTTTGATTACACAAACAATGTAATCGTTGAACCTGTTACAATTGGTTCTTACAATCCAGCAACTCAAGTTTATTCAATTGTGGATACGCTTGAAAATATGCGTTTTGGTTCTGATATCGTCATTGCTGGAAACTATTATTACGTTGCGGCGGATACAAAAATCTTCAAAATGGATTTGAATACGCACCAAGAAGTAGCAAGCGTTTCTTGTCCAGGAGTAAGAAATTTAGGTATTTACCAAAACAAATTAGTAGCAACAAGAGGTGAGTACGAAACAACTTTTGATTCTTATTTACACGTTTACGATGCATCAAATTTGACTTTAATCCAAGCAGTTGATACTATTGAAGGTCCAAAATGGGCAGCACAAAATATCGTGATGGATGGAGCTACAGCTTACATCGCAGTTAACAATGGTTACGAATGGGGAAATGAAAAAGGAATCGTTGGAAAATTAGATTTAGCAACTTTGGCTTATGGCAATGAAATCGATTTAGGTCCTGAAGGTAAGAATCCAGACAACTTAATGAAATCAGGAGATTTTCTTTACACAGTAAACAATAAAGATTGGTCAGGAGCTTCTGTTTCTAAAATTTCTTTATTGAATCCAAGTGCAGAAACAGTAAACCTTGCTAGTGCAGGAACAGGTTGTGGAACTTCAGCTTTGATTGAAGAGCACATTGTTTATCAAGTTTCAGGTGAAACAACTTTAAATGAATTCAATTACGCAGCAATGAACAATGTTGGTCCAGTAGCAGGAATCAACCTATCATTTTATGAATTGGCAAATGACGACGTAAATAATTTGTTGTATGCAAGTTCTACGGACTTCTTTTCTTACGGTAGAGTTTATATTTACGATTCAAACAACGCTGAAGTAACAAATTTCATGGTTGGAACGTCTCCAGGAACGATTGTTTTTGACATCAGAACAAGCGCTGGAATCGACGAATTGGAAAGCGCATTCGATGTTTATCCAAATCCAGCTTCAACAGAATTGAACATTGCAAGCAACCTAGAAGGTAAAGTAATTGTTCGCAATGCTTTAGGACAAGAAGTGATTGTTTCAAACGTAAAACAATTGAATTTATCTGCACTTTCAGCAGGAACTTACACTGTAACTTTCAACGGTGCTGTTCAAAAGTTTGTGAAATTATAAGCACATTTCAAACAAAATAAGCGAGAGGCTATCGGTTTTTACTGGTAGCCTTTTTTGTTAATTTTTAATTTTTGATTCCGCATTTAATTTTTTACTCATTTTTCTCTAACTCGAATTCTAGTTTAAAATCAGGTCAATTAATTACCGGAAATAGCTAACTTTTCTTTTATATAAAAATAACACCGCTTAAACTATTCTTTCGTTAACTTGTTCGTAGTTTTGCCGAACTTTAAATAATATGCGCTACTTCCTACTCTTTTTGCTTTTACTTACGAACAATATTTTATTTTCTCAGTCAAAAGCTACCGTTTCTGGTTATATAAATGACAGTAAAGATGGAGAAGCAATGATAGGAGTAAAAGTGGTAATTCCTTCTATAAACCAAGGTACGGTAACAAATACTTATGGTTTTTATTCCTTAACAGTTCCAAGAGGTAGTTACACAATAGAATATAGGTCTGGAATTTATCCAACAGAATCAAAAGTCATTGATTTAACTAAGGATGTTAAACTCAATTTAGATTTAGGTGAAAACATTAAAAACCTTGACGAGATTGTAATTAGTGCGAAAAAAGGGGAGAATACTAATTCAACTAAAATGGGTCAAATTGAGTTGGAAATGGATAAAATTAAAACTTTACCAGCATTTATGGGTGAAGTTGATGTGATTAAAACTATTCAATTACTTCCCGGTGTTTCATCTGTTTCGGAGGGTGGACAAGGTTTCTATGTTCGCGGTGGAGGTCCTGATCAAAATTTAGTTTTACTTGATGAAGGTGTTGTATATAATGCTGCTCATTTATTCGGATTCTTTTCGGTTTTTAATGCAGATGCAGTTAAAAGTGTCAACTTAATTAAAGGTGGAATGCCAGCTAATTTTGGAGGGAGAATGTCGTCAGTTTTAGAAGTTAATATGAACGAAGGGAATAATAAAAATTTTAAAGTCACTGGTGGAATAGGCGCAATATCTTCGAGAATCACTTTAGAAGGTCCAATCGTAAAAAACAAAGGTTCATTTGTCGTTTCAGCAAGAAGGACATATATCGATTTAATAATGAAAGCAGCGATTTCGGATAGTTCACCATTTGCTGGTTCTAGTTATTTTTTCTATGATTTTAATGCAAAATTTAATTATAAAATAAGCGATAAAGACAGAATTTTCTTAAGTGGTTATTATGGAAAGGATGTATTTAATTTCTCCGACAAAGAAGGTGGATTCAATGCTAAAATGCCTTGGGGAAATGGTATCGCAGCACTAAGATGGAATCATTTGTTTTCCAATAAACTATTCATGAACGTAACGGGAACTTTTTCTGATTATTTATTCAAATTTGGCTCACAGCAAGATCAATTTCGTTTTGAATTAGCTTCTGGTGTCCGAGATGTTGGTGCTAAAATGGATTTCTCCTATTTTCCAAATTCAAGACATAGCATTAAATGGGGGGCAAATTATATATATCACACCTTCACGCCTACAAGTGTTTCTGCACAAACAGATAGTGTTGTTTTTAATACAGGTGCAGCACAAAAATTATATTCACACGAGTCAGCACTCTATTTTTTAGATGAGTTTGATTTGAATAAAGTATTAAAGTTCAATGTCGGATTAAGATATAGTATGTATCATCATGTTGGAGCGTTTACACGATTTATAAAAGGAGATGGAATTTCGACACCCGACACAGCTATTCAATATGGCAAAGGAGATTTGATTAAGTTTTATCATGGATTAGAACCGAGGGTTTCATTGCGTTGGTTGTTGCCTGATAATAGTTCAATTAAAGCAGGTTATTCTTATAACTATCAATATGTTCATTTGACATCTTTAAGTGCTGTGTCTTTACCAACAGATATATGGTATCCAACCACAGATTTAGCGAAACCAGAATCAGGTTATCAAGCTTCTATCGGATATTATAGAAATTTTAAAGACGATATGTTTGAAACCTCAGTTGAATTGTACTATAAAGGAATGAATAACCTTATCGAATTCAAAGAAGGCGCATTGCCCGGAGATAATGTAAATGATAATACAGATAATTTACTTGTTTACGGAACGGGTCGTGCATTTGGAATTGAATTTTACATTAAAAAAGCAGTTGGGAAATTTACAGGATGGATTGGTTATACCTTAGCAAAAACTGATCGTTTATTCCCAGATTTAAATGAAGGAAAAAGATTTGATGCAAAATATGATAGAAGACACGATTTAAGTATTGTTGGAACTTACAAGTTGAATGACCGTTGGGTTTTTAGTTCAGCCTTTGTTTATGCAACAGGAAATACATTGACACTTCCAAGTTCTTGGTATGTGCAAGAGCAATCACTATTATTCAATTATGGTGAAAGAAATTCAACACGAATGGCTCCTTATCATCGTCTGGATATTTCAGCAACTTGGTATGATAAAGCTTATAAAACTAAAACTGATCCCTTAACAGGAAGTGAAATCCAAATAAAGAAGAAATTTAGAAGTAATTGGGCTTTTTCAATCTATAATATTTATAGTAGAGCTAATCCTTTCTTTTTATATGTTGATAATGATGGTAATTTCTTAAGTGGAGACTTTAAAATAAGCGTAAAACAAGTTTCCTTATTCCCAATTATACCGAGTGTTACTTGGAACTTTGAATTATAAGTCATGAAAAATATTTTTTATTTATTTCTGTTTTCAATTGTAGTGGTTTCTTGCACCAAAGAAGTAAAGATTGATATACCTGGCTATAAGGAGAACCTCGTAATTGACGGAAACATTGAAACAGGTCAACCAGCGATTGTTTTACTTTCAACTACTAATAATATTTATTCACCTACAAATTTGGACGCTTACTTAGAAGGTTTTATTTCTGGAGCAACAGTTATAGTTTCTGATGGGATAGCTACAGATACTTTGGTAGAAATTTGTACTGATAATTTACCAATGGGGACGGAAGAAATTGCAGCAGCATTTTTTGGGATACCTGTCGAACAGCTTATCGAGCTTCATTTATGTGCTTATATTTCCACATCAATTATAGGTGAGGTTGGTAAAACTTATTCTTTGAAAGTAATCCATGATGGGAAAACGCACACTTCAAGTACTAAAATTTATCAGACAAAAGCTTTAGATTCATTGTATTGGAAACCCCAAGGAAGTTCAACTGAGTTTGGTTTCTCTTGGGCAAAGTTATCTGATGAAATAGCTACAAATGATGCTTACAGATGGGAAACAAAATACATTTCTGATTTAAATTTCAATAAACCTTTTAATCCATTTTTCAATGATAAATTTTTCAATGGTTTAACTTTTGAATTTGCTTATGAAAATCCGATGAGTTATGATGATGCAACTTATCCCGAAGATTTTCGTGGTTATTATAGAGTAGGGGATACCATTGTAATCAAATTCTCAAAAATTGGAATAAAGGAATATAACTTTTTTGAGAAGAAATACAATCAAATGTATTCAGGAGGAAATCCATTTGCAACGCCAACTAATATTCCTACAAATATTGTAGGTGGAGCGTTTGGGGTTTGGGTAGGATATTCTCCTTCTTATGATACGTTGATTTGTAAGTTGTAAATCAATCTTCCAACTCAGTCATTTTTGTTTCCCATTTTTCGGTAGCATCCCATAAAGTGTGTAAAGCTGAAAGTTATTCTGAAATTTTTGAGCCCTTAAAAGCTCAAAAAAATTTCGGAAATAACTTTTTAGTAATTTAAACACCAAATATGAAGAAAGATGATGCCTTAAGCAAAGAGTTTTTGAGTC
>CALPMC020000054.1 GCA_943324565.2 Chitinophaga pinensis
AATTTCAAATCCTAGAAACGAACCGCTACAATTTTCCGAAGAAGCAACAGCTGTTTTCGATGCTGGTCGTGAATTGTGGAAGTATTACCACGCACATCCTGCGACAAGCTCAGGATTCGGTGGTGAGTCAAAACCCTACAATGTCAACGCAAGTTTGTACGACATTCGTGAGTATTTCCAAGGCAGAAACCCACAAGGCAGAATGAATTCCAAAAGCGATAATGCGACTTACACGGCTTTAATCAGTGAATTAAGAAGCAAACTTTCCATCTTGGCAGAAAAGATTCAGCCGAAAGTTTATGAGTATGGTTTTTTGAAGGAGTAATTTTAAAACTGACAACGGATTCGCCACGGCTAACTGAAAGTGTGAAGTTATGAGAAATCATTTCAATAGTTTTTGGAAATCATAATTTTGATTTAAATCCTTCGTATTCGAGGGAGTTTAAAATTTGGTTTGTTTATTTTTTCTTTTGGATCAGCATAATGTTCAGACCATTTTGTTGACGTCAACAAAATGGTCTAGTTGGGATTTATTTCAGAGAGTTTTAAAATTAGAAATCAAGATTTTCAGTACTTTTTTTGTATTCAAGATTTGTTTTGTGGCGAAAATTTATTAAATTTAGGTTAAGAGAAAGCTGATTTTGGTCAAACAAGAGAAAGCGAAAAACGGATAATACAAACGAAATTTAATGATTTAGAGACATGGAAAAAGACACAATTAAAAAATTAAACAAGCGATTTGAGGAGTATGCCTACGAGCAAGATGGAGTAGAATATTGGATGGCACGCGAGCTCCAAGAATTATTGGAATATTCAGAATGGCGTAATTTTTAAAACGCAATAAATAAAGCAAAAGATAGCTGTAATACTACTGGTGAAGTGGTTTCCGATCATTTTGTTGACGTCAACAAAACGATACAATAATCAATTGAACTTAGATTTCACTTGAAATATTTAGTTTAACCAAAAATCTTCGCCCCCGATAGTAGCGGCATACGCCAGTGGTCGCACAAGTCCTCCGACGAAGTTTTTTTTCAAAACTATGCGGAGATATAGAGGAAAGCGGGAATAGGCGCATAAAAAAAGCGACACTAGGTCGCTTTTCAAAATTATATAGTTGGTATTAAGCGTTAACGCTCATTACTTCTGCCATTTTAGCACCGATTTGAGCTGGAGAATCCACAACGTGAATTCCACATTCTCTCATGATACGTTTTTTAGCTTCTGCTGTGTCATCCGTTCCGCCAACGATTGCACCTGCGTGACCCATTGTACGTCCTGCTGGAGCCGTTTCACCTGCGATAAATCCTACCACTGGTTTTGTTCCGTTTTCTTTAATCCAACGTGCAGCAATTGCTTCTAAGTTTCCACCGATTTCACCAATCATAACGATTCCTTCCGTTTCAGGATCATTCATCAATAATTCAACTGCTTCTTTTGTCGTTGTTCCAATAATTGGATCTCCACCGATTCCGATTGCTGTAGTGATACCTAAACCAGCTTTAGCAACTTGGTCAGCAGCTTCATACGTTAAAGTTCCTGATTTAGAAACGATACCGATTTTACCTTTTTTGAATACGAATCCTGGCATGATACCAACTTTCGCTTCACCTGCTGTTATAACTCCTGGACAGTTTGGACCGATTAAACGCGTCTCAAAACCTTTGATGTATTCTTTTGCTTTCACCATGTCATTTACTGGAATACCTTCTGTAATACAAACGATTACTTTGATACCAGCTTCTGCAGCTTCCATAATTGCGTCAGCAGCAAATGCAGGTGGAACAAAAATAATTGAAACATCTGCACCAGTTGTGTTAACTGCATCTGCAACCGTGTTAAAAACAGGTCTGTCTAGGTGACTTGCCCCACCTTTTCCTGGTGTTACACCGCCTACAACGTTTGTTCCGTAATCAATCATTTGACCAGCATGGAAAGTTCCTTCACTACCAGTGAAACCTTGCACGATAACTTTCGAGTTTTTGTTTACTAATACACTCATTTTCGTTTCAATTTTTTGTTGCCCAAAAGTAAGTAATGACTTTTGAATAGCAAAGGGTAATTTGTTTTTTTATTAACTATTTAATTCTTGTTAGAAGAAGGTTGATTTTCTTGATTTTATAAAGCTTATAACAAGTAATGCATTACAAAGTCATTCATGAAATAACCATTACCAATGTCAAAATTCTTTTCTTCTTTAATTGTGAAGCCAATTTTATTGTAAAAATCTTTTGCTTTGTTATGGCGATTTACTTGTAGTTCTATCGTTTTTTGTTGCTCGTTTTCAGCAAAATTAATCGCAAATTGAATCAATTGATAACCGAAACCTCTACCGTGACAAGCTGGTAACACATAAATTTTATTGAGTTTCAAAACCCCAATTTCAGGGTGATTCGGTTGAACATCTAAAAACCCAACGATTTCATCAGATTCATAAATTCCAAAATAATGATGACCTTCCTGCATTTGTTGGGTCAATGATTCAATGGAATACATCCAATTCAACATATAATCCAATTGTGCTTGGCTTAGAATTTCTTTATAAGCAATAGGCCAAATTTTGTGAGCCAAAGCTTGAACTAAAGGTGCTTCATCAATTGAAAGTGAGCATATTGAATTCATTACAATTTGATTATTTTTTCTTGATAGACTTTACCTTCTTTTAAAAAACGAACAAAATAAGTTCCAGCTTTTAAATCAGCAATTGATGTACTTCCATTTTGAATTTCTCTTTTAATAGAAGTACCGTTTGCATCAATTAATTCAATTGTGTTTGGGATAAAATCTCCCTTGAAATTCAAAACCGAACTACTTGGATTTGGGTAAATTTCAATCTTTTTTTCTTGTTTTATTTCATTGGTTCCAACAGTTATCAAAGCCAATTGAACAGCTGCATAGGCATTGATTTTTCCAGCTCCCCATTTCGGACTTCCTTCTGCTGGAATTACTTGCGTGTAATTGTCTTCGCGAGCTGTTTGCATAATGATGTCTTTTACTTGTTGCGGCATCAAATAAGGATTTGCATCTAAAATTAATGCAACAACTCCAGCAACCATAGGGGAAGCCATCGAGGTTCCAGAAAATTTAGCAAAATGATAAGTTCTGTTATTAAAAGGAACCGAACCAACTGAAGTATAAGAACTGTTTGTAAATGACGAAATAGATGAAGCAATTGAAACACCTGGTGCTGCAATATCGGGTTTCATTACACCATCATAACGTGGACCAATACTTGAAAAGGATGCGATTGCACCCCCTGTTGTGCTTCCGCCCGAAGTTGTGTATTGTGGCGCGTAGGCAGCAACACTTATCACATCGTCAGAACAAGAAGGCTCACTGATTCCATTTAAGTTATCGCCAGCTGTGGTTCCTGTGCCAGCTGTGGCAAAAGGCATTCCCCAGTTGCCAACATCATTTGAAAGTTCAGTTACATTCCAATAATGAACTGTTCCGGAGTTTGCTTGCGATTTTAACAAGACTTTCAATCCTGTATCTGTGTTTTTTACACGTAAACGCATTTGTGGACGTTGGTTCAATGGATGAACAGCATTAGCAGTAATATTGTACCAAATGGTATCTGTTCCTGTCACCAAAAAAGTATCAATGTAAGTCGTAGTGGTATTTGTGTTGTAAAATGGACTTTCCACCAAAACTGAATTTGAATTGTTTGTAACAATGATTCCACTTTCAAAACTTTGACCAACTTCTCCCCAAGCGTGAATACTTTGTCCCCACATATTTGCGTTTGCCGTATAGGAATAAAAATCAACTTTTGACTTTAATAAATTGTTTGCAAAAGTCTTTTTAATATGAAAATTAACATTTCCATTGTTTCCTCCAGAATTAACGAAAACAACTCCCAAATCTGAAAAAGCACTAATTGCTTGACTTAAAGTAGAAGTTCCATCCAATGTTCCAAAATGATATAAACCCCAACTCATATTAATAACCAAGCGTTTTCCATCGGCCGTTGCTTTGTCATACATCCATTGCCAAGCATCTAAAACAGCAGCTTCATCGACTAAAAAAGTTACAAAAAGAAACTTCGATTCGAAAGCTACACCGCGATAAATTGTACCTGCACCACTTCCTCCACAAATTCCAGCGACGTGCGTTCCGTGCGTTCCATACGAATAGATATTTGCAGTATCTGAACCAGCAGCTAGTAGGGCAGAAGCTCCTGTGTATTCAGTTCCATAATTAAAATCTTGCGGATTTGGTCCACTTGTTTTAAACTGATCCCAAGCAGCAACAATTCGAGTTTGTGTTAAAGAAGTATCGTAAAACATAGGCGATGTATAATCAAAACCCCAATCTGTGATTCCAATGTAAACGTCTTTTCCTGTATATCCTTCGGGTAAACCAATTCCTTGCTGAACGCTGTCTGCACGCATATCTTTTACGCCACGGTCGTTCATTACTTGAAATTTATTGGACAAGGTTAAATATTCAAAACCAGTTAATTCTTGCCAACTATTTAATTGATTCAAAGGAATTCTAACGCTTACGATTTTATCAATTGGTTTTCCAATCAAAATTCCATTTTCTTTCGCTGTAGTAGAATTGAAGTTAGCGTTTATTTTCCCGACAAAGGATAAATATTCAACTTTATTGATGGAATTGATGGCGTATTTACTTTTCCAAGTAGTTGACTTATTGGAATTTAAGTTTGATTGAATCGTTTGAAGTTCTGCTTTGTCAGCATTACTCATTTTAACTTGAGCAACTGAATAAAAGACTGAACAAACGAAAGCGAGCGCAGAAATGAATTTCATAGTGGATATTTAATGTTCTAAATTACTGAATTATTAGCAAATTAATCTTCTAAAAGATCAGGTCTTCTTGCCTTTGTGCGTTCCAAAGCTTGTTCTTCACGCCATTTTTCAACCGCTTTTGTATTTCCAGAAAGCAATACATCTGGAACCTTCCAACCATTAAATTCTGGTGGACGCGTATAAACGGGTGGGGACAATAAATTATCTTGAAAGCTATCTGTTAGGGCAGAGGTTTCATCATTTAAAACTCCTGGAATCAAACGCACAACAGCATCAACAACAACAGCAGCGGCTAATTCACCACCTGAAAGCACATAAGAACCGATTGAAATTTCTCGAGTGATATATTGTTCTCTAATTCGTTCATCAACACCTTTGTAATGTCCACAAAGAATCATAATATTATCTTTCAAGGATAAATCATTGCAGTGTTTTTGTTCCAAAATTGCTCCGTCTGGTGTCATATAAATGATTTCGTCATAAGTTCTTTCGCTTTTTAATTTTTCAATCAAAGCAGCGATAGGTTCAATGCTCATTACCATTCCTGCACCGCCTCCGTATTGATAATCGTCCACATTTTTATGTTTGTTTGTCGAGTAATCACGAATGTTGTGAACGTGAATAGAAACGTGACCTTTATCTTGAGCACGTTGCATAATCGAAGCCGCAAAAGGACTTTCTAAAAGTTGAGGCAAAACCGTGAGAATATCTATACGCATTTGACAAAGTTATAATCAAAATTAGCTTGATGTAAAAAAATCCTTCTTTTTTGACTTTGTAGGGAATGTAACATTTCAGAATCAAAGCAACTCAATACGAAAAGTAGCGTTTTGACTTTATGGCTTTCCAAATCAAAAACACTTTTGCTTGCGCTGAAAATTGGGACAAAATGAATCCAACTGAAAAGGGGAAGTTTTGTCAAGTTTGCACCAAAGAAGTCATTGATTTTACTACGCTTTCAAAAAATGAAATAATCGCTGTTTTCAAGAAAAACAACTATCAAGCGCTTTGTGCACGTGCTTATTCATCGCAACTTTCAACGATTTATCTAGAGGAAAGTATAGAATCAATGAGTTGGAATTTACCTTTTTGGCAAAAATTTCTGCTTGTGCTATTAGTTTGTTTTGGTCCAGAATTTTTAAATGTGAATCTAGTTTTTGCACAGGATACAACTGTTATTCAAACAGAAGTATTGGTTCAAGACACTTTAAAAACGGAGCTTCCACAATTGTCAGATTCAACAAAAATTGATTTAATAACCGTTTCAAGTTTTAACGATTCCATTTATCCTTTTGCAATAACTGGAATGATTGAACAACCTTACGCCTTAAGCGGAGTTATGCTTCCTGATTTCCGTTTTGAACTTCCAATTTTTTGTTACACTGATTTAACTGCTTATACTTTAACAATTGATACCAATTCAAAATCAAATAAACCTTTACCCAAACTAGAACCAATAAAAAACTTTCTAAAGAATTTTGAAGAGCCTAAAATATATCTTCAAACGCAATTATCGCCCGTGAAACCCGACAAGAAGGAGATTCCAGATAAGTTATTGTTTGTTCCTTTAACCACAGCCTTGAAACCAAAATCGGAAAGGCAAGATTTATCTTAAAGCAAGAAATCGAATTGTTTCAACTTGATTTAATAGAAAAATTAATTGATTACCACCTTTTTGATCGATCCATCACTAAATTGATAAAAAAGCAATTTATTAGGAATTACGTCACATTCTTTACCAGTCCAATCAAAAACTTTAATCAAAGTTGGTTCAACTTCATTCTCAGTTGGGGATATTGAAAGTGTTGGTGAGTATTTCCAAGTTTCTTTCAAACGATTATTATTTTCATCAATTTTTACTTGTTTATAGTCATAGTTAAGCTCAAGGTTAGAGTACTAATTTTTAATTTTTCAGATAAATTAATTGCTACGACAATATTTAGCACTTAAATTTACCCTACCAACTGCTGAAATAATAGTGAATTCTGTTCTAGATATTCAAAATCAAATCCTTTTTCAGTTAAGTTGGTTTTAATTTTTTCAAGATTTTTTGACACAGTTAGTTCAATTCCAACTAAAGCAGGACCATTTTCTCTTCCTGTTTTACTCGAAAATTGAAAATAAACAATATCATCCTGTGGACCCATGACATCTGAAACAAACTCTTTCAGAGCACCTGGACGCTGAGGAAAACGAATTAAAAAGTAATGTTTCAGTCCTTCATATAACATCCAACGTTCTCTAATTTCCTCTGTTCTTGTGATGTCGTTATTGCCCCCGCTTACAATAAGCACGACATTCTTATTTCTAATTTTTTCAGGATTTACTTGTTCTAGTGCAGCAATTGTAAGTGCCCCAGCCGGTTCAACTACAATTCCAAATTCATTATATAACTGAAGTATTGTGCCGCAAACTTTTCCTTCATCAACCAGTATCATTTCAGATAAGGTGTTTCGACATTTTTCAAAATTTAAGGTTCCAACTTTTTTAACCGCGGCTCCATCAACAAACTTATCTATAGTAGATAATTCGATCGGATTACCATGTTTTAATGCTTCCGTCATAGATGGTGCTCCTGCAGGTTCAACACCAATTAGTTTTGTGGTTGGTGATTTATCCTTTATGACATCTGCAATTCCTGCAGCGATTCCACCACCACCCACAGGGGTAAAAATAAAATCAATATTCTTGTCAATCTGATTGAGTATTTCAATAGCAACCGTACCTTGACCTGCAATGACCCAAGGATCATCGAATGGAGGAATAAAACATGCTTCATTTTCCGCGGTTAACTTTTTTGCTTGCTCATATGAAGCATCAAAAGTATCGCCGAATAAAATAATTTGTACCCATTCTTCGCCAAAACTTTTAACCATCTGAATTTTCTGTTTCGGAGTAGTTACAGGCATAACAATTGTACCTTTTACTTGCATTTCTTTGCAGCAGAGTGCAACTCCTTGAGCGTGATTACCCGCAGAGGCACAAATAACCCCATTAGACTTTTCATCAACAGATAGCTGGCACATCCGTGCAAAGGCTCCTCGAATTTTATAGGATCTCACGGATTGTAAATCTTCTCGTTTCAGATAAATATTTGCACCAAAACGTTCTGACAGTTTTTTGTTGAATTCTAGAGGGGTTTCTCTAACAAAATCAGGGAAGCTTTTTTTTATGTCTTGACTCGAATACATATTAAAGTTTCGGTCTTAAACTACGTACAGCTTTACCCGCTTGCCATAATTCAGATTCGCGTATTTCTTTTAATTCTTCCTCTAATTTTTCACGATAGTCTGCTTTGCTTCCTTCCTCAATAACACGTTTTGCCTCTCTTCCAGAAACTACCTCTTCATACAATTGATTGAATACCGGTAAAGCAGCATCTCTAAATTTATTTTTCCAATCTAGTGCACCTCGCTGTGCAGTTACAGAGGTATTTGCGTACATCCAATCCATCCCATTTTCAGATACTAGCGGCATCAAACTTTGAGTAAGTTCTTCTACTGTTTCATTAAAAGCTTCTGATGGCGAATGTCCTTTACTTCTCAAAACCTGATATTGTGCTTCAAACATTCCAGCTAATGCACCCATTAAAATACCTCTTTCGCCAGTTAAATCCGAATATACTTCTTTTTTAAAGTCCGTTTCAAACAAGTACCCTGATCCAACGC
This sequence comes from Chitinophaga pinensis, assembly GCA_943324565.2. Lineage (GTDB taxonomy): Bacteria > Bacteroidota > Bacteroidia > Flavobacteriales_D > Crocinitomicaceae > UBA952. The sequence goes on from CALPMC020000054.1 coordinate 8,444, forward strand.
CAATTCCCAGTGCAAGTGCACGTTCCTCAGCCTTACCTGTAAAATCCTGATAAATTGCAAAACTGGAGTTGATACCTTCTCCTTTTAAAAACAGTCGTCTTAAGGATGTTCCAGAACCTTTCGGTGCCACGAGAACAACATCGACATTTTTTGGTGGTATGATTCCGGTTTGTTCGTGAAAAGTAACCCCAAACCCATGAGAAAAATAAAGTGTTTTTCCCTCTGTTAAATTGCCTTCAATCGTATGCCAAGAATCAATTTGACCTGCATCGGAGAGCAAATACATAATGACACTTGCTTTTTCACAAGCCTCATTAATTTCAAAAAGTGTTTGACCAGGTTTCCATCCATCTGCTAAAGCCTTTTCCCAACTTTTTCCACCTATTCTTTGTCCAACAATGACATTGAAGCCATTATCTCGCAGATTCATTGCTTGTCCAGGACCCTGAACACCGTAACCTATAACTGCAATGGTATCATTTTTCAATACTTCTTTTGCCTTTTCTAACGGAAATTCTTCACGTAATACAACTCGTTCTTCAACTCCACCAAAATTAATTTGTGCCATAACTTTTATTTAATTAAAAATTTATTAATAAGATTTCTTGTACCTAATTTTTTTATTTCATTATTTTAATTCAAAATTCTAATTTTTCATTAGGAACTTTAAATTAATTCAACTCTTTCAAATAATCTTCTAAAGTTTTCATTGGTTTTGAAATTGCAACTCGACCTGACTTTGCGAATTCCAGTACACCAAAAGGTTTTAACTCAGCAAACAATGCATTAATTTCTTCTGCTCTTCCGGTCTTTTCAATTGTTGTAAATTCCTGACTTAAGGATAAGATTCGCGCATGATGTTGTCGTAATATTTTTTCAATTTCTTCTCCTTTTGTTAAATCTGTCGGAAGTTTATACAATGCCAATTCTTGATAAACCACTTCCGAATCGGCATGATAGAATGCTTTTAAAACATCGACTTGTTTTTCGATTTGGTTTACTACTTTCATGACTTGCTCTAAGGAAGTGTTTACCACAATGGTATAGCGATAAACTCCTGTAATTTCACATTCAGATGCTGTAATACTCTCAATGTTCAAATGCCTTCTCGTGAAAATGATCGTGATACGATTCAAAATCCCGATACTATTTTCTGTAAATACGGATATGTTATAAGTTTGCTCCATGTCTTTCACTTAAAATAATTTCTGAAACTGAGGCTCCTGTTTGAACCATTGGGAATACATTTTCTTCTTGCTCAACTATTACCTCCATTAAATAACTTTCTCTACTGCTCAATAACTTATTTAATCCAGATTGGAGTTCTTCACGTGCAGTAACTTTTTGTCCTTCAATGCCATATCCTTCTGCAATTTTCAAGAAATTAGGATTTTTAATATCCGTAAAAGAATATCGTTTGTCGAAAAACAACTCTTGCCATTGACGAACCATTCCCAAAAAGTTGTTATTCAAAATAACAATTTTAACAGCTGCACCACATTGCAGAATAGTTCCAAGTTCCTGAATAGTCATTTGAAATCCCCCGTCTCCTATTATTGCAATAACTTCTTTTTCAGGTGCACCGAGTTTAGCGCCAATGGCTGCTGGTAAAGCAAATCCCATGGTTCCAAGTCCACCTGAAGTGATATTTGATTTTGGTGACTGATATTTATAGTAGCGTGATGTAATCATTTGATGCTGACCAACATCTGTTACAATAATTGCATTTCCATTGGTTGTTTCAGAAATTAAATTCACAACTTCTGACATTTTTAATTCAGTACTTTGAGGATTAATTGCATCTAGAATAACCTCATTAATTTCTTCTTGCTCTAAAGTCCTAAATTTTTGAATCCATGCATCGTGTGTTTTTTCTTGAACAAGTTTAGTCATATAGGTTAGTGCCTGTTTAGCATCAGCGTTAACTGCCACATCGGCTTTTACTATTTTGTTAAGTTCTGCTTTGTCAATGTCGACATGAATAACTTTTGCTTGCTTGGCATAACGAGATACATCGCCAGTTACACGGTCGTCAAAACGCATCCCTATGGCAATTAGTACATCACATTCATTGGTCAATACATTAGGTGCATAGTTCCCATGCATTCCGAGATATCCTACATAATTTGGATGATTAGCGGGAAAAGCGCCAAGACCTAGCAAGGTAGAAGCAACTGGAATACCTGATTTTTCAACAAATTGAAGTAATTCATTTTCTGCTTCGGATAATAAAATTCCTTGTCCAATCAATAAATAAGGTTTTTGTGCTTGATTTATTAGTTCAACAGCTTTTTCTAGTTGAGATTGGTCTACTTTTGGTTTCGGAACATAACTTCTAACTGTTGTACATTTTTCATATAAGAAATCCATTTTACCGAATTGTGCATCTTTGGTTATATCAATCAAAACTGGACCAGGTCTTCCTGTAGATGCCAGGTAAAATGCACGTGCAATTGCTGCTGGAATTTCCTCTGCTTTGGTTACTTGAATGTTCCATTTGGTAACTGGCATTGAAATTCCAATTACATCTGTTTCTTGAAAAGCATCCGTTCCTAATAAATGAGATGCAACTTGTCCGGTAATACAAACAACTGGGGTAGAATCAATGAGCGCATCGGCTAAGCCAGTGATTAAATTAGTTGCTCCTGGTCCCGAAGTTGCGAAAACAACACCTGTTTTCCCAGAGGCTCTTGCAAAACCTTGAGCTGCATGAATTGCACCTTGTTCGTGACGAACGAGAATGTGATTGACGTCATCCTTAAAATCATAAAGAGCATCGTAAATCGGCATTATTGCACCACCTGGATATCCAAAAATTGTTTTTACATCTTCAGCGAGAAGGGAACGAATAACAGCTTCAGCGCCTGAAATTGATAAATTCTTCATAATTGATTATAAATCCGTTATACAGCCTAATGAAGCACATGATACTTGCTTCGCATATTTAAATAAAACGCCTGATTTTGCCTTTAGTTCAGGTTGTTTCCACTTATTTTTTCTTGTAACTAATTCGTCATCAGAAACTTCAAGTATTAAGCGGTTTTTTATTGCATCAATAGTAATAATGTCTCCATCTTTAACTAAAGCAATAGTACCTCCATCAAATGCTTCAGGAGATATGTGACCAACTACAAATCCATGAGTTCCACCTGAAAAACGACCATCAGTAATTAAAGCGACAGAAGATCCTAATCCTGCGCCAATGATAGCAGAGGTTGGTTTTAACATTTCAGGCATACCCGGTCCACCTTTTGGGCCACAATAGCGTATAACAACTATATCACCAGCTTTAACTTTCCCATCTGAAATACCATTTATTGTGTCAAATTCATTGTCAAAAACCACTGCTGGTCCTCGGAAATATTCGCCTTCCTTTCCTGTGATTTTTGCAACAGAACCTCTCTCTGCCAAGTTTCCAAATAAAATTTGAATATGTCCAGAATCTTTAAGCGGGGATTCAAGCGGAACAATTACTTTTTGACTTTCAATTAGCGAGGGGACTTCAGCTAAATTTTCAGCTAGTGTTTTTCCTGTTACTGTCAAACAATCTCCATGTAGTAAGTTTTTTTCTAAAAAATATTTCATTATTGCTGGTGTTCCTCCTATGCGATGAACGTCCTCCATTAAGTACTTACCACTTGGTTTTAGATCAGCAAGTAAAGGAATACGATCACTTATTTCTTGAAAGTCAGCTAATTTTAAATCCACTCCAACTGAATGTGCCATGGCTAAAAGGTGTAATGTAGCGTTGGTAGAACCTCCGAGCGCTGAAACCATTACCATCGCATTTTCAAACGCTTTGCGCGTCATGATATCACTTGGTTTAATGTCTTTTTCCAACAAGAAGCGAATTGCACTACCTGCACGTAAACATTCTTGCTGTTTTTCTTCACTTGTAGCAGGATTGGAAGAACTGTAAGGCAAACTCATTCCTAATGCTTCTATAGCTGATGCTAACGTATTTGCTGTATACATTCCACCACAAGCTCCTGCACCTGGACAAGCATTTTGAATAATTCCTTTGTAGTCTTCATCTGAAATAGTTTTGGCAATACGTTTACCTAAAGCTTCAAAAGCAGAAACGATATTTAAATTTTCACCTTTCCATTTTCCTGAATGTATAGTTCCTCCGTAAACCATGATTGAAGGCCGATTGAGTCTCCCCATAGCTATAACAGAACCGGGCATGTTTTTGTCACAACCCATAACCGCTATTATACCATCATACCACTGAGCCCCTGCTACTGCTTCTATTGAGTCTGAAATAATATCTCTTGAAACCAGTGAATAACGCATTCCATCTGTACCATTTGCCATACCATCACTAACACCAATTGTGTGAAATATAAGTCCAACTAGATTAGAGGCTTGCACACCCATTTTTACGGTTTTAGCAAGGTCGTTCAAATGCATATTGCAAGTATTCCCTTCATAACCGCTAGCCACAATACCAACTTGCGCCTTGCTCATATCGGCATCTGTTAATCCAACACCGTACAGCATCGCTCTCGCCGCTGGTTGTGTTTCGTCTTGGGTTAATGTTTTACTGAATTTATTTAGTTCCATATTAGATATAAAATTCTTTATACTCATTAAATGCTACTCTTCGCTTGTATTTTCGTTGGATGAGTTGACTATTTGAATCTTCCCATTTCATTGGAAATACATGCTCATTATATTTACCAATTCCTATAACTTCTGCTGCTGTTCCGCAAAAGAATGCAATGTCTGCAGAATAAATTTCTTCAGGTTTAAAGAAGCGTTCTTCTACTTCAATTTCCAATTCTTTGGCTATTTCAAAAACTGTTGCTCGTGTAATTCCCGATAAGATATTTCCTAGTGGGGCGGTAACCAATTTACCATCTTTTTCATAGAAGAAATTCGCACCTGGACCTTCAGCAACATATCCATTGATATCTGTTAACAAGGCCTCGTCAAATCCTTTTTGTTTAGCTTCCGTTGTAGCCAAAATGCTATTTGTATAATGACCTACTACTTTTGCTTGAACATGACAACTTTTTGGATTTGGACGTTGGTAAGAAGATAACATGATATTTAAGAGTTTGTCGCCTAGGTATTTACCCCATTCCCATGCCATCATTACTAAGTGCACTTCATTGGTTGGAGTAAGTGACATATTTGCTCCTAGATAAATTAGTGGTCGGATGTAAGCATCTTTTAGTTGATTGATTTCTAGTAGATCGTATGATATTTTCGTTAATTCCTCCACAGTCCAAGGAAAAGGCATGTGCATAGATTCTGCCGAATATTTTAAACGTTCGTAATGTTCTTTTGCTTTAAAAATGCGAACTCCATCTGGTGTGTCATAGGATCGAATCCCTTCAAAAACACCACTTCCATAATGCAGTGTTTGAGAATATAAATCTGTTTGAGCTTCCCTTGCTGGGATAAACGCTCCATCTAGGTAAACTTTTGAATCAGCATTATAATACATACGGTTCTTTTTAGTTCAAAAAAAAAGCCTTTCTGTTAAGAGAAAGGCTTTGGATTATTTGGTTATAAGGCTTTCTCACCGGTCGTAAGGAACGATAATAATCACGCTAATAATGTTTTTTTGTTGTGTCATAATTTAATGTCAGTGCAAAAGTATTATAATATTTTGATTTTCAAAAAAAAAAATAATAGAGAGGTTGCAAAATTTTAGAATTTTGAAAATGGCTTATTTTGTTGGTAATAAAAATAAAATGCTCAAAAAATCGTTCATCACAAGAAAAACAAAATGAGAATTTTAATTGCTTTAAGTTTCCTTATTGCTTACAGAACTTCATTTTTACAAGAAAATCTTCCTGAATCGAAAAATCAATACACATTTTCTTTGGTGAATGGATTGAATAGAAACGCGACTAAAGTTGACTATGGAGAACTCAGTCCAGAAAATGCATTAAGCGTCGTACATGGTTTTAACTTTCATTATACTCGAATTTTGAATCCAAAATTTTCATTTGCCACTGGATTAGGTTTCGGATTTTTACCTGTAAATATCAAGGTGAAAAGTTTTGAAAATTATCTAGGAACAGATGTTTTTGGAAGTGGATTTTATGGAAGATCTTATTTTAATCCTTTATTTCGATTGGAGGCTTTAGGTGCTTACCATCAAAAAATTAACGAAAAAGTAGAATTAAAATATTGTTTGGGTGCTGGTTTATTTTATTATGGTGGCTCAAAGTATAGTTCTAGATCAGGATATCAAGATATTGTTGTTCAAAGTATTGAAATTTATGATATTGATGTGAAATTTGATGATAAACTTAAGCCATTTTTGAGTTTAGGAGCCGAAGTAACAAAAAAGTTAAAAAACAAAGATTTACTCTTATTAAAATTGAGTTATGACCATTCCTTTTTAAATGCCTATAATGGAACTTATTCAATTTACGATGGAAATTCAACAGGTCAATATTTCAATCGAGGAAGTTTTTTGAATGTGAGTATTGGTTACGTAATTACAGGAAACAAAAAGTTAAATCGCATCAAGGAACTACAAACACTTAATCATGTTGATCCAAAAAAAGCAAAGAAACTATTGAGAAAAGAGAATCGTTTCATTGACCCTAAAAGTTCATTTTTAAACATCTCAGGCGGAACAGGGTTTGGAGGAACGAAAGTACATACTGACCCAAATGGTAGTTTAGAAAATTATGCGTATCCAACATTTTTACCACGAATTTCTTTTGAAAAAGGAATAAAAAACAATATCTATTGGGAAATTGGTATGCATTCGCAGTTGTTTTATGATGTCACTAAATTTACTATAGCTAGATATTCAAGTAGTGGTTCAGGTGTGTTTTATGCAGTTCAACTTTCTGGTGGAGGTTTGTATCGATGGGTTTTAAAAAATAATTACAACGTTATAAATATTCATACTGGCTTATCAATTGGTTTTCATGGGGCAAGAAATGATAAAAATGGTATTCATTCTTGGGGTAGTGGAGGAATGAATGGGACAATTAACGGAAATCCAGTAGTTTATGATTATTCTTCAGTTTCAAGCGTAAAATCAAATGTGCTAACTTCCTTATATTTAGGTCTTTCAAAAGATTTTAGAATCGTAAATAACTTTTATTTCACACTCAATTATCGCCAACAGGTTGGATTATATAAAGTTTATGAATCAACTTATAATTACAGTGGTTTAAGTGTTCCGACAACCATAGGAGCAAAAACAAAAATTACTGGTTCAAGCAAAGATTTTCAATTTGGCTTTAAAATAAAATTAAAATAGTAGAACGAATAAACTATTATCTTTGTCGCTCAATTTTGGAAATGAAAATATATCACAATCCTCGTTGTAGTAAAAGTCGCTGTGCTGTTGATTGGCTGAAGGAAAATGATATTGATTTTGAGGTTGTTGAGTATCTGAAAAATCCATTATCGAAAGATGAACTCCAGCAGATTTTAATTCAATTGAATATTCCTGCTTCGGCTTTAGTTCGCAAGTCAGAAGATGAATACATACGATTCATTAAAGACGAAGTATTAAGCGAAGATGAAATTTTAGATTTAATGGTGAAATTTCCGAAACTAATTGAACGCCCAATCGTAATAGGAGACACGTTTGCAGTAATTGCACGACCACTTGAGAATTTGGTAGAGAAATTAAAAAAAAATAATTGAATAACCTAAAGGAGCATAAAGCTTCATTTAAAATAAAATGAGAACAAAATACATTGATTTAATTGACCAAACATTTGATTTTCCACAAAACGAATTTAACCTTAGAGAAGACAAACTATTCTTCCACGGAATTGATTTAATGCGTTTGATAAACGAATATGGAACTCCAATTAAATTTAATTATTTACCTCAAATTTCTAATAATATCCAACGTGCAAAAGGGTGGTTTCGCGAAGCAATCAACAATTTAGGTTATGCTGGAAAATACCATTATTCCTATTGCACAAAATCAAGCCATTTCGCATTTGTATTGGATGAAGTCTTGAAAAACGATGTTCATATTGAAACTTCATCGACTTTCGATATTGATATTGTTCGGAAATTGGTAGAAACGGGCAAGTTAGAAGAAGGAAAGTATGTCATTTGTAACGGATACAAACCCGTTCAATATTTGAATAAAATTGCTGAATTAATTGAAGAAGATTTTCTTAAAGTAATTCCAGTTGTGGATAATACAGATGAATTGAAACGATTAATTAATCTCACAACAAAAGAATTAAATATTGGAATTCGAATTGCTTCAGAAGAAGAACCAAAGTTTGAGTTTTATACTTCTCGGTTAGGAATCAGATACCGTGAAATTGTTCCATTTTACAAAACGATTTTAAAAGATAATCCAAGAGTTCGTGTGAAAATGTTGCATTTTTTCATCAACACTGGAATTAATGACACTTCTTACTATTGGAATGAGTTAACAAAATGTTTACGTGTCTATTCTGATTTGAAAAAATTATGTCCTGAGTTGGATTCTTTGAATATTGGCGGTGGATTTCCAATAAAAAAGTCCTTAGCTTTTGATTTCGATTATGCCTACATGGTGCGTGAAATCTTAACACAAGTTAAACGTGTTTGTACGGATAATGATATTCCAGAGCCGAATATTTTTACTGAATTTGGATCATTTACAGTAGGGGAAAGTGGTGGGGCTATTTTCAGTATTATTCATCAAAAGCAACAAAATGACCGTGAAAAATGGAATATGATTGACTCTTCATTCATGACTAATTTGCCAGATACTTGGGCAATTAATCAACGTTATATTATGTTGCCAATTAATCGCTGGAATGATGACTATGAGCGTGTTTTGCTAGGAGGATTGACTTGTGATAGCGACGATTACTATAATTCTGAGCAACATTCAAATGCTATTTATTTGCCAAAATTTGATAAGAACCATACTCTTTATATTGGTTTTTTCAATACCGGAGCTTATCAGGAAACAATTGGTGGGTTTGGTGGTTTGAAACATTGTTTAATTCCAGAGCCAAAACATATTTTAATCTCGAGAGATGAAGATGGTAAAATTCAGACTGAAATATTCAGTGAAGAGCAAACGGCAGCAGATTATCTTAAAATTTTAGGATATTAATTTATATAATTTACTTAATAACACAATAAAATCTTATATTTGTGGCGTAAGCGGTAAGGGACATGAAGATTGATAAAATTTATTTAAAAGCGAGTAGTAAGTTTTCTGAAAGGATTGCGGAATGGGCATCTGAAAGAGCTAAAGAAGTAGTTACTGTTTCTGAAAAATTACACGATTCTTTCGATTTTTTCGATAGTATGTTGATATTCAATGAGAACCAAACTTTAACAAAAGAAGTTTCCGATATTAAAATACTTTTCGATAAACAACAAAAAGCAGTGCACAAAATTGACATTAATGGTACCCTTATGGTTGGGATGTCAAACCTAGATTTATGGGCTGAACAATCTAAATGCAAAAATCTATTGCTAATTGGCGGTGACGAATTAGTGAAAAATCACAATCTTGATCGTTATATTACTGCATCAAAATAATTTATTTAGAAAGACCAATTTAAATTTCTGAAGTTATTTATTAAAACACTCGAAATAATTTTATCATAGTTTTTTAAGAGTTATTAAATTACAGTGTAAGCTGATTTAGCTTTAAATTTCAATAATAATTTATCGAAGTATTACTTTTCAATTCCATTTCTGATTATTTAGAGTATAATTCAATCTTTATTTATTATTAACTAATTCCCTACGTTTTCTATTCTAGCTTTTGAGTACTTTTGCAAAAAAAAATCTTACGACATGAAAAAATTACTTTTTCTTATTGCCACCTCAACTTTATTGTTCTCTTGTGGTGTTAAAGTACCATACACGACACAATTAAGAGATGAATTTTCTTTGGATACAGAAGAAAAAATGAGACAAGTGCAATTTTTTACTTCTCATACAATCATTCTAGATCAAGTTAAAAAGTCAGATTCACAAAATACCACTCAAAATGGTGCACTAGTTTCAAGTTCTAATTCTGAAAAAGAAACCATCATTATTCCTGCAGGAACAAAATGTGTATTTGAAAGCTATGGTTCTAAAGGTGAAGTTAAAGTCCGTTTTGAATTAGGTGATAATAAAATCATTAGTTTCAATACAAAAGCTGAAAATACCTCAAGTAATAAACGTTTTTATTTTGATGCGGATTGGAATGCACAAGGAGGTCCTAAAATGACTTACGGCGAAAATGAGTATAAAATCGATTTATTAAGAGGAAGTCCTCGTACCTCTCACTTGTTAGTTGTTAAAAAACGACTAGAAAAATCTAAAAGAAAAGAACGCGTTGTTAAAGGTTTGAAAATCTAATTTGATGTTTCGAAACGTCGTTTTTCTATCCTTAACAATTGTTTTTTCTTCATGCTCCGATAAGTTTGACGCGGAAGAAGAAATTCGAACAAACTGCAAACAAGGTTCTGAACCAGTCAATAAAGTATTATTTATTGGTTGGGATGGAGTTAGAAGTGATGCCGTTCAAACAGCAGAAACGCCAAATTTAGATGTATTAATCGCTTCTTCTTTGTTCTCATACAATTGTGATCGCGGTCCATATACAGTAAGTGTTCCAGGTTGGTCTTCCATTTTACATGGTGTTTGGCCTCAAAAACATAATTTGTTTGAAAACACATTCAAAAAAAACAACTACGAAGAATATCCTGATATCATTTCAATTGCAAAACAATTCAAACCTAATTTAAGTGCTACAATTCTAACAAGTTGGGATGATTTTTTACGCATAACTGACAATGAAGATTATGCTCAACGGTACGATAATGACAAGCAAGTCACTGATGCTTCAATTCAACTATTAAGCGATTGCACGCCAGATTTAATGTTTCTTCACTTTGATTATACAGATCACGTTGGACATAAAATAGGCTTTAGCAATGATGGTCTTGAATACTTAAGCGCTATCGAAATATCGGATTTTTATCTTGGTCAAATAATGTCTCAAGTCTATCTAAGAGAAAATCTTTACGGTGAGAAGTGGATGGTGGTTTTAACGACTGATCATGGTGGTGAAGGAATAGGTCATGGAGGTCAAGATGATTTACCTCAAACACGAAATGTTTGGGCAGTAATTCGCACCCCAAATCAAGAAATAACTGAACTACAATCAATTAAAAGCGTCGATTTATTACCAACTATGTTAAAATGGTTGGGGATTGATAATGTTCCGAATTTAGATGGAACAGCATTAAATTAAAATTATGGAAGAAAATACCTTATTAAAAGCAAGAAAAATAGAGTTTAATCGAGAAGGATTTGACGATACTGAATTATTGAGAATTTATAAGAAATTACTAAAACCTCGAATGATTGAGGAAAAAATGTTGATTCTTTTGCGTCAAGGAAAAATCACTAAATGGTTCTCAGGTTGGGGACAAGAAGGTATTTCTGTTGGTTGCACCTATGCAATGGATAAAGAGGAATACATGTTGCCAATGCATCGAAATTTGGGGGTTTTTACCACAAGAGATATTCCATTAAATCGTTTGTTTTCTCAATTTCAAGGTAAACTTTCTGGGTTTACTAAAGGTCGAGATCGTTCATTTCATTTTGGTACGCAAGAATACAAACTTGTTGGAATGATTTCACATCTAGGACCACAATTAGGAATTGCTGATGGAATTGCTTTGGCGAATAAAATTCAAAAGAATGGAAAATCAACAATGGTTTTCACTGGTGATGGTGGTGCATCTGAGGGTGATTTTCACGAATCGTTGAACGTTGCAGCTGTTTGGGATTTACCTGTGATTTTCTGTATCGAGAATAATTGTTGGGGACTTTCTACTCCATCCATTGAACAATTTAGATGTAAACAATTCATCGACAAAGGAATAGGTTACGGAATGAATGCTGTTCAAGTAGATGGAAACAATATTTTGGACGTCATTAGAGTCGTTCGTAAAATCAATGATGATATTCGTACAGAACCGAAGCCTTACATCTTAGAATTGATGACGTTCCGTATGCGTGGTCACGAAGAATCTTCTGGAACGAAATATTATCCGGAAGGAATTCAAGAGGAATGGGCACAAAAAGATCCTGTTACGAATTACGAAGTGTATTTAAAAGAAATTGGCGTTTTGACAGATGAATCAGAAACTGAAATTAAAGCGACATTTAAAGAAGAAATTCAATCTGGTTTTGAAACAGCACAAGCTGAAGGACCAATAGTTGCAAATTTAGAAACAGAATTGGCTGATGTTTATGCGCCTTTTACCCAAGCAATTGTTAATGCAGGTGGTGCAAAAACGGAGAAACGATTTATCGACGCAATTCAAGATGCATTAATTCAATCGATGGAAAAATATCCCGATTTGATTTTAATGGGTCAAGATATTGCAGAATACGGTGGAGCTTTTAAAGTGACTGAAGGATTGTTGGATCAATTTGGAAAAGACCGCGTTCGAAACACACCAATTTGTGAATCAGCAATCGTTGGTGCAGGTTTAGGTTTATCTATTTCGGGAATGAAAGCAATGGTTGAAATGCAATTCGCTGATTTTGTGACGTGTGGTTTCAATCAAATTATCAATAACTTAGCTAAAATGCACTGGCGTTGGGGTCAAAATGCAGACGTTGTGGTACGTATGCCAACAGGAGCAGGAACAGCAGCTGGACCTTTCCATTCACAAAGTAACGAAGCTTGGTTTTTTCATACACCAGGTTTGAAAATTTTATATCCTTCTAATCCACACGATGCTAAAGGTTTATTGAATGCAGCCATTGAAGATCCAAATCCTGTATTGTTTTTTGAACATAAATTATTGTA
>CALPMC020000055.1 GCA_943324565.2 Chitinophaga pinensis
CTTTGCAAAAATTTTTAAAATGCAAAGAAATAGTTTACTCAAATTGTCTCTTGGAATTGCGCTAGCTTTCTTCAGTGGAAAACTAAACGCACAAGCGACAATCGCTGGTTGGAATTACGACGGAATCACAGGACAACCAACAAGTCCAATAGCAGACATTGGAACAGGAAGTTCAGCAATTATTGGTTCTTTAGCCATTGCAAATGCTGCAACAGGAATGCATCCAACCACAAATAATGGATGTGGTTCACAAAATGGCACCAATCCAGGAGCCTGGGCTTTTACAGCAAATCCAGGTACAACAAATGAAAGTAGCGGAGTTCAATACAGTACTTCAACAGCTGGTTACCAAGGCATAAAATTCACTTGGGATCAACGTTGGTCAAATACAGCAACAAATACATTACGTATTCAATATACGACGGATGGAACTAGCTGGCAAAATTTCACAATGACGAGTTTAAATACTACTTTTTGTAATGGTTCAATTAACGACGGACGTTTTGAAGTAAACACATCTGGTGATCAATACCGACGCATATCAGTTGATTTTACTGATATAACGGCTGCAAATAACAATGCAAATTTTGGAGTTAGAATTTTAGCAGCTCATTATCAAACAACTGGTCAGTTCAGACAAACAGTGAACACTGCTACTGTTGCCACAGCAGGAACTTGGCGTTTTGATAATGTTTCTATAACCGGTTCTTCGCCGTCAATTTCTATTGCAAGTGCTTCCAATTTTGTAGTAGTGAACGAAAATGCAGGAACAATCAACGTTCCAATTACTGTTGCAAATGCTAATTTATCCGCTGTTAATTTGGTTTTTGGTTTATCTGTTTATTCTAATTCTATTGAAAATTCAGATTTCACTTGGACAAATACCTTAACTATTCCAGCAAATTCTAATGGTGTTTTTGATTTACCAATAACAATCATTGACGATGCTTTAGCTGAAAAAGCAGAACGTATCATTGTAAAAATTTTGTCAGGAACAAATGCAGCAATTTCAGCAACAAATAATTATCAAATCATCTTCATAAAAGACAACGATTACCAAGCACCTATAGCTACGAATGAGTTAAATTTTCAATTTTTGACAAGTTTCTCTAACGGTACTAGTGGTTCAAATTCTGCTGAAATTGTAGCTTTTGACGAAAGTACAGATCGTTTATTCATTGCGAACAGTATCGCGGGAAAATTAGACATCGTAAATTTTTCAAATCCAGCAAATCCAACCTTATTAAATAGTATTTCTATTTCAACTTATGGAAATATCAATTCTGTTGCAGTTCACAATGGAGTTGTGGCAATGGCTATCGAAAACAGCAATCCTCAAGCGAATGGTTCTGTTGTGTTTTTAAATGCAGATGGAACTTTTATTAGTCAAGTTCAGGTTGGGGCGATGCCAGATATGATCACGTTTAACCGCAATTACACAAAAATTTTAACAGCCAACGAAGGTGAAGCCAGTGCAGATTATTCTTCAGATCCAGAGGGTTCGGTTTCAATTGTTGACTTAACACCTGGTTATGCTTCTTTGACAAATTCGAATGTTACAACTGTTGGTTTCACAGCTTACAATGGTCAAGAAACAGCATTAAGAGCACAAGGAATTCGTGTGTTTACAACAAGTGCTAGTGTAGCTCAAGATTTTGAACCAGAATACATTGCAGTTTCTGAGGACAACACAAAAGCGTATGTAACGCTACAAGAAAACAACGCCTTGGTGACTATTGATTTAGGTACAAATACAATTACAGCTTTGAATCCATTAGGATATAGTTCTTATGCAACAGGTTCTGGAAATGGTTTGGATGCTTCTGATCAAAGTGGAAGCGTATTAATTACTGGTGATTTACCGATTAAAGGAGCTTATATGCCTGATGCAATGGTTTTTAAAACGATTGGAAATCAAGGATATATCTTCACAGCAAACGAAGGAGATTCAAGAGAATTAGGTTCTGTAGTGGATGCAAATAGATTTTCATCAGCAACTTTCACGAATATGGACGCAACCGCTTTTCCAGATGCGTATATTTTGAAAAATAATAAATTCCTAGGACGTTTGAATGCTTTGAAATATTCTGGAGATACTGACGGTGATGGTGATTATGATGAAATTCATGTGATGGGTGGACGTTCATTCAGTATTTTTAATCCAATTAATGGTTCTTTGGTTTGGGATTCAAAAGATTTAATTGAACAAATTACTTCAAATCATCCAACTTTCGGAGCAATTTTTAATGCTTCAAATTCAACTGGAACACCAGCTTTGAAAAACAGAAGTGATGATAAAGGTCCAGAGCCAGAAGGAGTTTCTGTAAATGTTATCAATGGAAAACCTTATGCTTTTGTTTCGTTAGAAAGAATTGGTGGTGTGATGATTTTTAATGTTCAAAATCCAACGAATCCTGTGTTTGTAGGTTATACCAACAATCGTTCAACTTCAGTAAGCGGACCAGATTTAGGAGCAGAAGGAATTATTTTTATACCAGCTGCACAATCTCCAAACGGAAACGACATTCTAATTTTAGCGAATGAAGTAAGTTCAACTTTATCAATTTATCAAATCAATAGCTGTGCTGTTGCTTCTGGTGCAACAATTTCAGCAGTTAATGCTACCATTTGTCAAGGTCAATCAACACAACTTTCAGTTACTTCTGTTCCAAATGTTTCTTATCAATGGATTAAAGATGGTCAAGTTTTAGCTAATCAAAATGGAACAACACTTACTGTAAATCAGTCAGGGAATTACAAAGTAGCTGTTTCAAATACAACTTTAGGATGTACAGATACTTCAGCAGTTTTTGCCTTAACTGTTAACGCTTTACCATTGGTTAATGCTGGAAACAATCAAACAATTTGTGGTGGAACTCAAGTTACTTTATCCGCTTCTGGAGCAACAACTTACGATTGGAACACAGGAACAACAGGAGCTACATTAACTGTTAACACAGGAACAAGCACTTCAACTTCTACATATACAGTTACAGGAACGGATGCATTAACAAGTTGTTCAAACACTGCTCAAGTTTCAGTTGTAGTTTTAGGTTTGCCAACGGTTGATGCAGGTGCTAACTTAACAGTTTGTGCAAGTGATACAATTACTTTAACAGCTTCAGGTGCTTTAACTTATTCTTGGAATAATAACGTTGTGAACGGAGTAGATTTTGTACAAACAGCTGATACTGTAACCTATACAGTTGTTGGATTTGATGCAAACAATTGTTCAAATTCAGATAGTTTAGTGGTGGTTGTAAATCCATTACCAAACGTTTCTGCTGGTTCAACAATTGAAGTGTGTGTGGATGCAATTCCTGTAAATTTAGTAGCAACTTCAACGGATGCTTCGATTTCATTTGTTTGGAATACAGGCGCACAAACACCAAACACACAAGTTTCAACAGCTGGAATTTATAACGTTACAGCAAGTAATACTTTTGGATGTACAAAAAATGCAAGTGTTGAAGTAATCTTAAATGCTTTACCAGTAGTAAACATCCAAGGAGCAAGCCAAGTTTGTTCAAATGATTTACCATTGACACTATCAGCTCAAACAACTACAACTGGAACAAATTATCTTTGGAGTAATCAACAAACAACTTCAACAATTCAAGTGAGTTCTGCTGGTTCTTATTCATTGACTTTCACTGATGAAAACAATTGTATTGGAAAAGACACATTAATTGTTTCAGTTAATAATTCGCCGAATGTCAACGCAGGATTGGATCTTACAGTATGTGAATACGATTTTCCAATTACTGTAAACGCAACTGGAAATGGTTCTTCAATTCTTTGGAACACAGGAGCAACTACACCTTTTATTTCAGTTACACAAGCAGGAACATACACAGTTACAACAACAGCAGCAAACGGTTGTCAAGCAACTGATACAATGCAAGTTTTCTCCGATGATTGTGCATCTTTAATTGAAGAAATTATCGCTTTTGCTATTTATCCAAACCCAACTAGTGAAATGGTAACAATCACCTCTACAATGAATACTGAAGCAAACGTTTTGGTTTACAATTTAGAAGGTAAAATCGTACAGCAAGGAAGTATTTCAGGAAATGAAAAACAAATTAATTTGGCTGATTTATCTAGCGGAACATACTTATTGAAAGTTACAAATGCTTTACAATCATCAATATTTAGAATCATAAAACTCTAATCATATTTTCCTACTACTAGGAGTTTTAAAGCCTGTTCAGAAATGGACAGGCTTTTTTTAATTGTTGACTGAGGCTCTCGAAGTCAACAATTTTAAGGCTCTCGAAGTCAACAATTTTAAGACTCTCGAAGTCAACAATTTTGATGCTCTCGAAGTCAATAATTTATGGACCTAAGTCAACTATTTATATTTCTTTACAAAGAAGTAATACAACCAATTTTTTAAGTTAATACTGAACTAATAGTCTCCAAGTAGCTTTGCATGTGATTTTGTCTGGTCTAATTAAGCTTAAAACCTTTATGAAAATTGATTTTTTTCTTCGGTTGAGTTTAGTTTTTTATTTGTTTACTTTCCTAGTATCTTTTCCTATTAATGCTCAAGTTGACATTGCTCGTTGGGATTTTGAAACAGGTTCTCCTTTAGCAGGAGGAAACGCAACACCTACTCCAACAACAGGAGTTGGAACGTCGCAATTAGTTGGAAGTATGGTTGGATATGGAGGTATAGCTACTGGAGTTACAAGTGGTTGTGGAGGTAATGCTTCAGGAACTCAAGCTTGGCAAATTAATCCAGCGACACCTGGAACTATAGAATCTTCAGGGGTTGAATTTAAATCATCAACGGTTGGATTTGAGAATATTCAGTTTTCTTGGGATCAAAGATCTTCTAATGCCTCAACAAGAACTGCTCGCGTTCAATATACGACCGATGGGACAAATTGGATAAATTTTAACTTAACCAGTTCTAATTTTACTAGTGGTTGCACGAATAGATGTGCTATAGATAATGGAAAAGTAGATGTCGGAAGTCCAATCACCACAAATGCAGGCGATAGTTATAGTAGAAGAACAGTTGATTTTTCAAGTATTTCTGCAGCAAATAACAATGCAAATTTTGGAGTTCGTATTTTGGCGAGTCATTATGATGCAACGAATCAATTTAAGCAAGCTCAGAACTTCAGCACTAATGTTAATACAGTATCACCCGGTACTTGGCGCTTTGATAATGTTGCTTTTCGTGGAACGGCGATAGTTATTAATTCGGCTTTACCTTTTCAAAGTTGCAATCTTTTAGTGTATCGTGTTGGAGATGGAAACTTAGCCTTAAATACTTCCGCAGTTCCTGTATCAGTTTTAGAGGTTGACAAATCTTTAGGCACAGTTGTTCAAAACCTTTCAAATCCCTTTTTGACAAGTAATTTAGTGACACAAAGTGGTTCTGCTTCTTCAAATGGATTTTTAAATTCTTATAATAATTTGTTGGCAGTTCCTGGACATACAAGTGCAAATGGAACCATAGATGTGAATCAACAAAATACAAAAGTTACTAATGTCTTAGATGCATCAGCAAGTGTGGTGAATCGATTCACGCATCCAAGTTCAACGTTTGATTCTGATAATTACCGTACTGCGATACCTTTGACATCCACAACCTTCTACGCATCTGGAAATGGAAATGGTACTACAAAAGGTGTCTTTTATTTTGATGGAACTAACTTTAATCAAGTTATTAATTTCAATACCAGAAACATAGAAATTTTCAATGGACAATTATATTATTCTACAGCTTCAGCTAGTTCAGGAAATATTGGAATATATGCACTTGGTACAGGATTGCCTACTTCATCGGCTTCCGCAACTCCTTTTATAACTTATCCTGCAACGAATGGTAGTGGGCCTTATGATTTCTCTATAAGTCCAGATGGTTGTACAGTCTATATTGCCGATGATGGCTCGACAAATTATCCTGGAATTTCTAAATGGTCAAAAGACAGTGGTGGAAATTGGACATTTCAATACAACAATTCCACAACGGTGAGAGGTTTAGTTGTCGATTATTCTGGAATCAATCCAATTTTATATGCCACAACTACTGAAACAAACAATAACAATATTGTTAAAATAACTGACAATGGTACTTTAACAAACACAACAACATTGCTTTCTTCAGGATCTAATTTTTTATTTCGAGGGATTGAATTCACTCCGAATTCAAGCGCTACCATTACTATTTCGCAACAACCACAAGCACAAACTGTTTGTCAAAATGATGCGGTTTCAATTTCAGCAACAGCTTCAAGTTCCTCTAGTTTAACTTTTCAATGGTACAGCAATACAGTTGATTCGTATTGTGGTGCAACGCCAGTTTCTGGCGCAATTAGCAGTACTTTTTCTCCTTCGACATCAAGTGCAGGAACAACTTGTTATTTTGTTAAAATTGTGAGTTTATGTTCTTCAATCGTATTCTCCAATCGTGTTGAGGTTAATGTAAACGAACCAGTAAATCCAAATTTTACTAGTATTTCAGCAATTTGTCCAGGAGGAAATTTTACATTACCAAGTACTTCAACTAATAATATTTCAGGAATTTGGACTCCTTCAATCAATACTAATGAAACAACAAATTATGTTTTCACTCCAAGTAGTGGTCAATGTGCGAATTCAACTTCGATGACTGTTCAAGTATATAAAGCACCTAGAATTTTAGCTTTGTCGCCACCTTAGATTTAGAAATTTATACAATCAGTTTTTTCTTTTCATTAAGATTTAATATTAAGTTAAAACCTAAGTGTTTCCTAGTGGTGAACTTTGCATCAAAATTATTTTTATGCTCTCTTATTTCAAAAAATCAAATCTCCAATCAACATCATTAACTACTTCATACAAATTCATTTCTCGTATGTTTAATCGCATGGCGGTTTTGCCACTCACCCTGCCGCTTTGTTTGGTTTTGGTGCTTGGAGTGGGGAATGTTTGGGGGCAGACGCCAAATGGAACACTCGATTTTGGAACTATTGCCAATGGCACAACGGCATCAACTGCAAATACTGGATTTGGTGGTGTTAGGGTTGGTGCAGCAGGAGGTGGATTTACAATTCAAAATCCAGGGCAATCGATAGGAGTGGACGGTGAATTCAGGGGTATTGCACCAACTAGTGCTGCTGTTAATAGTGTTGGTATTACAAGTACAGAATACGGTACAGCAGCTACAACATTTACAATTTCATTTGAATTACATCTTTCGGGAGGGGCTTCAGGAACTTGGCATTTCTTTGCTGGGAATGGTACCTCGTTTGGTTCTGCTCAATCTGCTGCATTTACAGGTTCTGAGGTGTTTACAGGTATTCAATGGGTTTTTGGAGCTTCAAGTGCAATTACCACAAATAATAGGGCTGCTGGTGTATGGAGTGTGATAAGCGGAACTCCATTTGCTCAGAGCACAAGTTATTATGTTACTATTATCGGTAATAATAGTTCGTCAACCGTTAATTACGGAGCATCTAATGCCTATTCAGTTTCAGCGTACACATATGACTTATGGGTGAATGGTTCACTTGCAGGAGATAATTTAGCAAAGGGACAATTAACAAATAGCACAACAATCAATGCTTTTCGTTTTTATGGTATTAGTTCTACTAGTAATGTGGCTACCATAGCATTAGACAATATTCGCTGGTACAATACCTGTACACTTCCACCTACACACCTTGCTTTGGTTAGTGTTCCAACAACCGGTACGGTTGGTTCTAATCTTACCAGCTTTACTACAGAGGCAAGATCAGGTTCGTCCACAGGTCCTGTTGCAAATTCCTTTACTGGTGCGATTACCGTAGCTAAAGTGAGCGGAGCAGGAAGTATTTCAGGTACAACTGCTCCTAATGCCACAGCAGGAGTGGCAACTTACAGTAATATTCAATTTTCTTCGGCTGATACATATACTATTAATGCTACTGCAGCTGCACCAATTGTGAATGCGGCAACTAGCAGTAACATTACAGTCAGCTCTTCCACCCCCTCCATCACTCTCGCTGACAACGGCAGCCAGGTAACTGCTTCCTCCGTTGCGGCAGGTACTACCAATGTTATTTTACATCAATCTTCACTTGCTGTTACAACGGCTAACGCTACACTAACAGGTGTATCATTTACAACTGCAGGTACTTATGCAGCGGCAGATGTTTCAAATTTTAAAGTGTGGTATTCTGCAGATAATAGTTTTGCAACCACGGGAGATAACACACAATTAGGAAGTACGATAACAACAAGTCTTGGATCCGGTGCAAAATCTGTTTCCTCGCTTAGTCAAGCCATTAATTCAGGTTCTACCGGCTATATTTTTATTACAACAGACATTGCCGCATCACCAACAGGTGGAAATACCATAAACGTAAGTGCATTAACTACCAGTGATTTTACCTTTTCGTCAGGTTCAAAATCTGGTTCTACCACAGCTGGTGGGGCAAAAACATTGCAATCAGCCGCATCTCCAACCCTAACAGCCGGAACAATCAGTGGTAGTTTTGGAAATGTTTGTATCAATTCAACCTCCAGCGCGCAATCTTTTACGTTATCCGGTTCGAATTTAAATGGTACGGATGTTTCGGTAAGCAGTTCGTCTTCCAACTATACTTTTGCTACTTCATCAGGGGGTAGTTATTCAAACCCACTAACATTAACGGCTTACAATGGTTCTTCGCCCGGAACTATGTACGTGAAATTTGCTCCAACAGCAGCAGGAGCAGACAATGCCAATATTAGTATTGCAGGTGGTGGAGCTTCTGCAGCAACAGTTTCGCAGTCAAGTAATAGCGGAGTAAATACAGTGCCAACGGTAACAACTCCAACTTCGGCTTCACTTTCAACTACAACAGTAACATTGGGAGGTACAATTTCATCCATTGGTTGCTCGAATGCAACAACAACTGGTATTTATTATAGCACATCCACTGGCTTTGCAGATGGAGCAGGTACAGCTGTTTCCACAGGTTCATTGAATATTTCTTCAACTCCGAATGTGTTCACACAAGCTGTGACAGGTTTAACCACCAATACACAATATTACTTTAAAGCGTTTGCAACCAATAGTGGTGGAAATGGCTATAGTTCACAAGGAAGTTTTATTACGTTTCCAACTGCACCAGCTGGGTTGAGCACTGGTTCAATCACCAATTCTGGTTTTACTGTTTCATGGACTGATTTAGCAGGGACATTGGAATTTTATGAAATACAAATTTTTAGTGATGCAGGATTTAGCACGCAAGTTGGTTCTACATACACAACAGCTACAAATGCATCATCACAGGCTATTTCCGGACTTTCAGCATCAACTAATTATTACTACCGTGTTCGAGCGGTAAATAATACCAATCAAGCGAGTTCATATTCAACAGGTGGCCCTGTAACTACAAGTACGGCGCCGTGTTTATCAGAAAATTTCTCTAGCGCAAGTTCAGGGGACAATACGACTACTGGTGGCCAATCAAGTACATGGAATGGAGGCTCCAACTTTACAGGGACTCTTACAAATGTTTATCAAGCAGGAGGAGCAGTTAAATTAGGTGTTTCTGCTGGAACCGGTTCAATGACCTCTGCCTCATTGAGTGGGGTAAGTGGTGATGTCACGGTTTCTTTTGATGTAAAGGGTTGGACAACCGTTGAAGGCAATATAGATGTTACATTAAACGGAACTACGCAAACAGTTTCTTATACTGCAGTAATGGCTGGTTCTTTTGAAACTAAATCAGTCCAATTTAGCAGTGTACCTGCTAATTCTAAAATCACATTCGCAACCACTGCTAAAAGAGCTTTCATTGATAATATTGTCCTAACTTGTACTCCAGTCCCTGAAATCAATATCAAACAATCCTCTACAAACCTTGTAAGCGGCAGTGGTTCATTCTCTTTAGGAACAGTTACCACTGGTAGTTCGTCATCCGCAACGACTTTTACAATAGAAAATACAGGTGCTGCAACTCTGAATTTAACGGGAACGCCAAAAGTTGCCATTTCAGGTCATACAAATGATTTTACAATTGATCAAACATCTACTTCAGCAACTGTTTCAGCCAGTGGAACCACAACATTCACAGTTACCTTTTCGCCTACAACAACTGGTGCCAGATCAGCAACAATTTCAATTGCCAATAATGATTCCAATGAAAATCCATATACATTTACCGTTACAGGTACAGGTGCGACTTATGCCCCAACCGTTACAACATCTGCAGCCACGTCAATAAGCACAACAGGAGCTACATTGAATGGAGAAGTAACAAGTGATGGAGGTGCAACTGTTACCGAACGAGGTTTCGTTTACAAAACAAGCAGCAGTGTTACCATTTCAGACAACAAAACTACGGTTGCAGGTACAACAGGAACGTTTATTTTATCTCCTACAAGCTTGTCTGTAAATACCCAATATTACTTTAGAGCTTATGCTATTAACTCCGTTAACACTACATTGGGAAGTGAATTAAATTTTTGGACACTTGCCAATGCCCCAGCTGCGCCAACAGTAAATACACCAACTGGTTCTTCCCTAAATGTTACCATTGGTGCAAGCGATGGAAATCCGTCAACAACAACTTACGCGATTCAAGAAACTACGAGTGGTAATTATGTGCAAGCAAACGGTGCTTTAGGAGCAAGCGCCGTTTGGCAAACTTCTGCGACTTGGAGTGCTATAACGGTAACTGGTTTAAGTTCTGCAACTACTTACACCTTTCAAGTAAAAGCAAGAAATGGCGCAAATACAGAAACAACATTTGGTGCAACAACAAGTGGTACAACCTCTTCCATTGGTTTAAATTCAGTAATTCTCTCAACTGCTTTAACCTCTACCTATGGTTCTGTTTCGAGCGGTGTAAGTTTTACAGCAAGTGGTACTAATTTAACTAGTTATATCACTGCAACTGCTCAATCAGGTTTTCAAGTTTCAACAGACAATAGCAGTTTTGGAGCTTCGGTTTCAGTTGCATCTGGAGCAACTGTTTATGTCGGTTTTACATCAACTTTATCTGCTGGAAACTACAATAATCAAATAGCAGTGGTACTTTCAGGTGGTGGTGCAGCAGGAAATGCCAATGTTACTACCTCATCCTCGGGCAATACGGTTTCACAAAAAGTATTGTCAATCACAACTCCAACCATAGCTTCAAAAGTATATGATGGAACAACAACAAGTGGAACAGTAACGGCTGGAACATTATCCGGATTTATAGGTTCAGAAACAGTTGTAGTAGCATCTGCTAATGGAACCTACTCCGATGCCAATGGTGGGACTGGTAAAACGGCAACAATTACGTATACGCTTGGAAATGGGACAAATGGAGGATTAGCCACAAATTATTCATTAGCTAACACAACAGCAACTGGAGATATTACTCAAGCAACACAAACGATCACATTTTCTTCATTTACTACCCCTATAACTTCTAGTACTACAATTGTAGCAAGCTCAAATTTTGGTGGCGCAATAACTTATTCAAGTTCTAATACAAATGTAGCTACCATTAATTCATCAACGGGTTTAGTTACTATTGCAGGTAATGGAACAACAACAATTACAGCCTCCAATGCTGGGAACTCAAACTATACAGCGGCTTCTACTTCGCAGGTGTTGACGGTGAATCCAGTAAGTGGCACTATTGTTACATTTCCAACAAGTTGGAGTGGAACACCAGCAAGTGCTCCTTCCACTTCACAAAACAGCAATTTATCAGGAACTGTAACGGCAACAAGAGGGGCTGGCCTAGGAAGTGTTTCAAGTAGTACCCGATTTAATTCTGACGGATGGCCATCAGGGAGTACTTTGACGTTAGCCAGTAATACTGATTATCTTACATTTACTCTAACTGCATCAACTGGTTATGTTATTAATCTCAATAATTCAGTATTGAGTTTTGGACTTAGCTCTTCGGGGACTGGTCCTCAAGTTTATGGTGTGTACTCAAGTGTTAATGGATTTTCATCAACCTCTAATCAAATTGGTAGTAATTTAACAACATCTTCTACATCTGTGACCTTTCCTTCAAGTGGATTTAATGATTTATCTACAATTGAAATTAGAATTTATGCTTGGAATGCCTCTGCCTCTACTGGTACAGGTGGGTTTAATTCAATGTCTTTAACTGGCACTTTATCTTGCACCACCCCATCACAATCCTCTGCTATCTCAGGCACAACTACCGTTTGTTCTGGTTCAGCACAAAACTATTCGGTAACTAATGTTTCAGGAACAGGATATACCTGGAGTTTACCTGATGGTAGTTGGTCGGGTAGTTCCACATCAAATTCTATCACTGCCAATGTTGGAAGCACAGAAGGTACAATATCAGTTACTCCTTATAATGCCGCTTCTGGATGTTCAAATTATACAGCAAGCTCTCAAAGTATTTCGGTAACAGTTAATGCTACACCAAACGCACCAACAGCCTCACCACAATCTTTCTGTTCTTCAGCTTCACCAACAGTCGCAGATTTAACGGTTACTTCTGGTTCATCAATCAAATGGTACGATGCGTCAACAAATGGAAATTTAGTAGCAAGTGAAACAGCATTAACTTCAACGAATTATTACGCTTCTCAAACAGTTTCAAGTTGTGAGAGTGCAACAAGAACGAGTGTTGCGGTAACAGTTAATGCTAACGGAACGTGGATAGGAGATTCTAATGATGATTGGAATGATGCTAATAATTGGTGTGGTGGTATTCCAAATTCTAATTCTATTGTTGTTTCGATACCTTCAGGTGTTACAGTTAATCTAGATACTTCTCCAAGCGTATCAGAATTGACAATCGCTTCAACATCGGTTATTAATGCTGGAAGCAATACAGTAACTATTGCTAATGGAGGCACCTTTACGAATAACGGAACATTTAATGCTCAAACAGGTACGGTTGCTTTTTCAGGAACAGGAACATTAGCTGGAAATGCAACTACTTTTAATAATCTAACAACTAGTGGTAATTTAACACTCGGCGCTTCTCCAACAATCAGCGGAACCCTCACATTATCTTCAGGAACACTTACTGTTGGATCAAACACATTAACGGTCAACGGAAGCATCAGTCGCACATCCGGAAACATCGATGCGAGCAATGCCTCAGCAACGGTTGTATTTGGTGGTTCAACTGCACAAACAATTCCTGCTTCCACGTTCACAGGAAATATCAATAACTTGACATTGAATAACAGCGCTGGATTAACTACAAATCAGTCCTTAACGGTCGCAAATACGTTGAATTTGTCTAGCGGAGTTTTAACTTTAGGAACTAATAATCTTACATTAACGGGTTCTCTTCACGCTTCAAATAATGGAAGTTCAACAGCTTTCATCAATACAAATAGCTCTGGAGCTTTTATTCGATCTATTAGTTCAACAGGAGTTGATTATAAGTTTCCAGTTGGTTTGAGCGATTATGCTCCAATATCTGTAAATTTTACAGGAGGTACTATTGCATCAAGCACTTTAGCATCAAGAGCAGTAAGTGGTTTACACCCAGAAGCTGAAGACGGTGCTTACATCCGTTCAAATTTGTATTGGCAAATGAATCAATCAGGAATGACAAATCCACAATACAATGTTTCATTTACATATCCAGGTGTAACTAATGGAGTAGGAAGTTCTGAAACTGAAGCGAATTTGTTACCAGCAAAATGGAGTGCATCAACGGGTTGGTTGTCTTCGGGAAGTTGCGCTGTTTGTTACAGCGGATCTACAATGGGAACGTCATCAATAAATACAGGAACAAAAACACTTACTTGGAATGGTGTTTCAGGATTTAGTGATTTTGGAGGATTTGGAGAAGGAAATGGCTCTCCTCTACCAGTTGAATTACTTTCTTTCAGCGGAAATTGTGAAAACGATCAAACTGAGTTGATTTGGAAAACGGCTTCTGAAAATAACTCAGACTATTTTGATGTATTGAAATCACAAGATGGCGAAAATTGGCGTGTAATAAACACGCAAGCTGCTGCTGGATTCTCTACGACTTTACAAACGTATTCATACACAGAGTTAGAAAAATCGAATGAAGCTTATTACCGTTTAAATCAAGTGGATATCAACGGAAATTACAAATTATATGACCCAATTTATGTTGACTGTAACGAAAGCGATAATAAATTTGAGACATATCCAAACCCAAGTAGCAATGGATTCAATATCGCACTGAACGACTCAAAATTGAAGGGTGAAGCTGTAATTGTTATTCGCGATGCAATGGGTAAAGTGATATTTGAGAAATCAATTTTTGTGGAGGAAGGAATTAATTTGTATCCTGTCGCTTCAATTGAACTGGAAAATGGAGTTTATTTTATTACCATTGAAGGTAAACAAGCACAATCGAAATTGATTAAGCATATTAAAAACTAAATCGCATACAACTTACTACTAGCGATTTTAATCCCAACCCGAAGGCTTCTTGAATGATAGCTGGATGGTTGGGGTTTTTATGACGTCAGTTATATATATTGTTTAAAGAAATAAAGTAAATTGAATGAGATTAATACTTTACGTAAGACTAATCATCACATCCTCAATTCGAATTTCGTCTCCTTTGATCAACTTCGCTCGTCTTCGGATCTCTACCATTCCATTGCGAATCACAACACCAGAATCAACAATATGTTTAGCGTGACCACCTGTTTCAGCAATTCCTAAGGCTTTTAATAAACCAAGAAGTTCTATATATTCACCTTCTATTTCAAATACCTCTTTCATCTTATTTTCCTTTTAGTTCCATTGCCTTCAAGGTATTCATCATCAATGAAGCGATTGTCATTGGGCCAACTCCTCCTGGTACTGGTGAAATAAAACTTGTTTTTGGCGCAACGTTTTCAAAATCAACATCACCAGCCAAACGCCAACCTTTCACTTTACTTGCATCTTCAACACGCGTAGTTCCAACGTCAATCACAACCGCACCCTCTCTAACCATATCAGCAGTTACAAATCCGGGTTGTCCTACCGCAGCAATCAAAATATCTGCACCACGACAAACGGCTGCAAGTTCTTCTGTTTTTGAATGAGCCAAAGTTACTGTACAATTACCGGGGTTTTTGTTGCGTCCAAGTAACAACGAAAGTGGAGTTCCAACAATATTACTTCTTCCAATTATCACACAATTTTTCCCTTCTGTTTCGATATTATTGCGTTCAATTAATTCCATAATTCCCGCTGGTGTTGCACAAATAAACCCTGGAATATCTAAAATCATATTTCCTAGATTGCGAGGATGGAACCCGTCGACATCTTTCTTAGGATCAATTGCTTGGGTGATTTTTAATTCATCGATGTGTGGTGGCAAAGGAAGTTGCACTATAAATCCATCAATACTTTTATCTTCATTTAATGATTGAACTTTACCCAATAAAATTTCTTCTGGCACTGAATCGTCATAACGAATTAAGGTACTTTCAAAACCGATTTCCTCACAAGCCTTCACTTTAGCATTCACGTAAGTAACTGAACCACCATCATTCCCAACCAAAATGGCTGCTAAATGCGGGATTTTTTTACCTTCTTGTTTTCTTTTTTTCACTGCCTCAGCTAGTTCTAATCTGATTTGTGCTGCCGTAGCTTTTCCGTCGAGTAATTGCATACTAAAAGTTTTTACAAAGATAGAAAGAAGTATTTGGTTTGCTTGAAAAGCAAGTATATTTGTAGGAGTTAAATGCAGGTTCCGAAAATTTTCGGAACGTACAGACATTGGTTTCAATTGAAACCTATTGAATAAATAAATTAAAAAATGATAAAATACGTTACATTAGTTTTATGCCTAAGTTTTGGGTTTAAGTCACATTCACAAACAACTTACGACGGTCAAGAAATTGGCGCTGAGGTTTATGCAGGAATATCAAATCTTGGTGGTGCTTTTGGGGTAGAATTAAAACATGCCTCGATTTTGAATAAAAATTTTGCGGTAGGACCTTCTTTTAGAATCCAACGAACTTGGTCAAATAATCTAGGATTAAAAACAAACATCAATATTTGGGGACCAGGAGTTTTTGCTCATGCACGTTATCGAGATATGATTTTTGGTGGTGCTGAATTTCAAATACTTAGAAGTCCTTTTAACTTTGTCACTTTTGCTGAGGAACAAAAAAAATGGGCTCCAATTTTACTTTTAGGTGGTGGTTTTTGTTTCAAATTGGGTAAACATATCCGCTTGAATGCTGCCATTTTTTATGATGTAATAAATGCAAAAAATAGCCCATTTAGAAGTAGTTACAATTTTAATGTGAAAAACGAAGCGGGACAAATAGTGCGCGTTTTACCTATTATTTATAGAGTGACTTTTTTCTTCCCAATTGGGCAAAAGAAATCAGAAACAACAGCAAAAGAGTAAGAATGAAAATAGGAATGGTATTGTATCCCACTTTTGGTGGAAGTGGGGTTGTAGGGACAGAATTGGGAAAGGCACTTGCTGCAAAAGGGCACGAAGTTCATTTTATAACCTATTCTCAACCAGTGCGTTTAGGGAGTTTTCGTGAAAACATCTTCTATCACGAAGTGGCGGTGTCAGATTATCCATTATTTGATTTTCAACCTTATGAAACGGAATTAGCCAGTAAAATGGTGGACGTTGTGAAATATGAAAAATTGGATGTTCTCCATGTTCATTATGCGATTCCTCATGCGTCGGCTGCGTTTATGGCAACTCAAATTCTAAAGTCGCAAGGGATTAATATTCCGTTTGTTACAACTTTACATGGTACAGATATTACTTTAGTTGGTCGTGATCCTTCCTTTGAACCTGTAATTACTTTTTGTATCAATCAATCGGATGCTGTTACGGCTGTTTCAGAAAGTTTGAAAGCATCTACTTACGAGCATTTTCAAATAACTCGAGAAATCCATGTAGTGCCAAATTTTATTGTGCCTTCGGAAGAGAATTCAGAATTCTCAAAACACATGCGCAACAAATATGCGTGTGAAGGGGAACGAATTGTTTGTCACGTTTCCAACTTTAGAAAAGTAAAAAGGGTTGAGGATGTATTATTGGTTTTTGCTCAAGTTAACAAGGAAATTCCTTCTAAATTAATTTTTGTCGGTGATGGTCCAGAGCGCTACCATTGTGAACGATTATGTCGTGAATTGGATTTATGTGATAAGGTTATTTTTCTCGGAAAAGTTAGAGATACTGCTCATGTACTGGAAATCGCTGATGTGTTTTTATTGCCTTCAGAAACAGAAAGTTTTGGTTTAGCGGCTTTAGAAGCAATGGCTGTTGGTGTTCCTGTAATTTCTTCGAACACTGGAGGAATTCCAGAAGTTAATGTTCATGGTTTCTCTGGTTATTTATCCAATGTGGGCGATGTAGACGACATGGCAAAAAACATGATTAGCTTGTTGCAGCCTGACCAATTACCAACATTTAAAAAGAATGCAAAAGAACGTTCTCGTGTATTTGACTTAGAAAAAATCCTTCCGATGTATGAGAAGATTTACACTGATTTGATTAAAAACCAAGAATCAAAAATCAAGAATTAATATGAATATAGGAGTTTTATTATCAGGATGTGGCGTTTATGACGGAGCTGAAATTCAAGAATCTATTCTCACATTACTTGCAATAGAAGAAATCGGTGCAACCTATACTTGCATTTCTATTGACGCAGATCAATACCATGTTGTCAATCATTTGACGGGTGAAGAAATGCCAGAAAAAAGAAATATGATGGTTGAAGCTGCACGTATTGCGCGTGGAGCAGTAAAAGAAATAAAAAGCATTCAACCAGCTGATATTGATGCCTTGGTTATTCCAGGAGGTTTTGGTAGTGCTAAGAATTTTACAACTTGGGCTTTTGACGGTCCCAATGGAACGATTCGCGACGATGTGAAATTACTCTTGGTAAATATGATTAACGTTGGAAAACCAATTGTTGCGCTTTGTGTAAGTCCAGTTGTGTTGGCAAAAGCATTCGAAGGTTCATCTGTGAAATTGAATTTAACGATTGGTTCCTCAGTTGAAGATTCGCCTTATGAAATTCCACAATTTGAAGTAGGATTGCAAGCAACTGGAGCAATAACAGCTGAAAAAACAATTCGTGAGATATTAGTTGACCAAGAAAATAAAGTCATAACTGCACCTTGTTACATGATGGAAGCATCTGTTTTAGAAATAAGAAACAACATCAAACAAGCAATCGAAGCGCTTAAGGAATTAATGGATGCCTAATCAAACGCAACTCAATGACTGGTTTCGGAAACGAAAAGCAAGAATTCAAAGTTTGAATGCTGAAACCCTTTTGCCTGAGTTAATTTCAGGAAATAGAACAGCTTTGAGTACGGCAATAACCCTTGTTGAAAGTCAACTTTCTAGTGATCGAAAAGAAGCAAACGAATTGATTCAGCAGTGTTTGCCACAGCAAAAAAAATCGTGGAGAATTGGAGTTACGGGCGTTCCTGGCGTTGGAAAAAGTACATTCATTGAATCTTTTGGAAAAATCATCTTACAGAAAGGTTTGAAATTGGCAGTTTTAGCAATTGATCCTTCTTCAAATGTAACCGGTGGAAGTATTTTGGGAGATAAAACGCGAATGAATTGGTTATCGCAACAAGAAAATGTATTCATTCGCCCAACTGCAACAGGAAATAATTTAGGTGGAGTAGCACGTAACACACGTGAAGCAATTATTTTGTGTGAAGCTGCTGGTTACGATGTGATTTTGATTGAAACAGTAGGAGTGGGGCAGTCGGAAACGCTCGTTCATTCGATGATTGATTTCTTTTTGTTACTTATGCTTTCCGGAGCTGGTGACGAATTGCAAGGTATCAAACGTGGGATTATGGAAATGGCAGATGCTATTGTTATTACCAAAGCCGACGGCGAAAATTTACTTAAAGCTAAACAAGCGCGCAGTCAGTATGCGAATGCATTACATTTATTTCCTGCTAAAGAAAGTCAATGGATTGCGACATCACAAATTTGTAGTAGTTTACAAGAAGAAGGTTTAGATGAAATTTGGCAAACCATCGAGCAGTTTTTCAATTTAGTAACTGTCAATGGATGGCTTAATCAGAATCGTAAGAATCAAGAATTGAGTGTTTTACGTGAACATTTAAGTTTCTTATTACAACAAGAATTTTTCGGAAAAGAAGAATGGTTACTTGCCCTTCAGCAAATGGAACAAAAAATCCAATCGGGTACAATTTCAGCATTTAAAGCTTCTGAAGAATTGTTTGAACGGTTTAAAAACGTGAAATAATAATAATTTTTTTTGAGTATTCGTACCAGTAAAATATTCTTAACTTGAAAACAGGAATTGAATCAAAGTAAGAACTATTTTGCGAATGATAGCGAAAATTATCGGCCTTGAATTTCTAGGTTTTAGCTACTGAACTGAAACTGTTAATTTTTAGAATTTCTGTAAGAACATTCTAAAAAATTTCAGTTTCAGAAAGGAGTTAAAATTGTTCGCGACGAGTTGTAAATAATTCTAGAACAAATATTTGCGAACAAAGAGAAATTCAGAGCCTAGATTTTTTAGCTTCGCTGCTACTTCGTGGTGATTCTTTTTGATCATGCAAAAAGAAAGTAAAATTTATATATTAGCTCAAACTATTATTTCGTTCGGTTATAGAGTTTTGATTGGAGTTATAAAAGCCTATACTAATTAAATCCAAGACAATTAAGCAAGCGCTTTCGTCAAATCTTCAATTAAATCCTCGTAATCCTCCACACCAACACTCAATCGAATCAACGAATCAACAACACCACTTTGCTCACGAACTTCTTTCGGAATCGAAGCATGTGTCATTGTAGCAGGATGACCAATCAACGATTCAACTCCACCAAGTGATTCAGCCAAAGCAAATATCTCCACTTTTTTCACAATTTCTAAAGCATCTTCCAATTGATTACCTTTTAGCGTGAAAGAAATCATTCCACCAAAACCACGCATTTGTTTTTTCGCTACATCATGATTTGGATGAGACACAAAACCTGGCCAATATACTTTATCTATTTTAGGATGCGTTTTTAAGAAATGAGCGATTTTTTCACCGTTTTCACAATGACGTTGCATTCTTAAATGTAACGTTTTAATTCCTCTCAATACTAAAAAAGAATCCATAGGTGCTGTTACAGCTCCCGATGAATTTTGAATTCTGTACATTTCACTTGCGATGTCGTCGTTTGAAGTCACCAAAGCACCCATAACCACATCAGAATGTCCCCCGAAATATTTTGTAACTGAATGCATTACGATATCAGCACCAAGATCTAAAGGATTTTGTAAATAAGGAGTAGCAAAGGTATTGTCAACAGCCAACATTGCTCCAGCTTTCTTAGAAATAGCAGCCATTGCAACGATGTCAACGATATTCATCATTGGGTTCGTCGGTGTTTCTACCCAAATCAATTTTGTATGTGCATTCACCAACGCTTCCACTTCAGAAGGATGTTGCATGTTCACAAAATGAAATTTAATACCGTATTTTTCGAAAATTGTTTTGAAAATTCGGTAAGAACCACCGTATAAATCGTTGGTTGAAATGACTTCATCTCCTGGGTTAAGCATTTTTATGATACAATCAATTGCAGCCAAACCTGAACCAAAGCAAGCACCATATTTCCCATTTTCAATTGCAGCGATATTTTTTTCAAGAGCGTGACGCGTAGGGTTTTGAGTTCTAGAATATTCATAACCTTTATGATTTCCAACTCCTTCTTGAACATACGTAGACGTTTGATAAATGGGGGTCATAATCGCTCCAGTTGTTGGATCTGGATGAACTCCTGCGTGAATTGCTTTGGTACCGAATTTCATAAAAAATATTTTTTGGCAAAAATAACAGAATTACCTGATGTAAAAGAGAACTTATTAAAAGTCGATTATGTGTTTTCAAAAACAATTCAATTATTTACATTTTAAAAACTTAGATCACCATTCAGAAA
>CALPMC020000056.1 GCA_943324565.2 Chitinophaga pinensis
CTGCATTTCTTGCAATCCAGGAAGCAACTAAAAAATGGACAATGCCTATTCGTGATTGGGGAACAATACTTAACCAATTTATGATTATTTTTGAAAATAGACTGATTTTTTGAAACTTTCAGTTTACACACTTAGTGGGATGGTGTCTAAAAAGTAAAAGTAAATCATTATTGTTTGACTTTCTGTGTTCATTCCAAGCATCATTCACGTAAACAGATTTTCTTTGGTTATATTCGATTTTCTTAATTCTCTCATTTTCTTGTTTTTCTTTTTCCTTGTATGATTGTAAAGCTAATTCTAGTTCTTCTTTTTCTTTTTCTTTTTGAGTTGTTTCAAGTAACTGCTCTTTTCTAACTTTTTCTCTATAAAAGTCCTCTAAATGGTTTTCATTAAGTATAAAGTCTAATGCTTCATCTAAATTGTCATTATTAATCTCTTCTGGTGTGCTCGGTTTCTCTCTTAATGAATAACTCCTTGCAATTGCTTCATCATCTGTAAGTTTTCCATTCTTTTTGTCTTCTAATAAATTTTCGTAGCTTTTAGAAATACCATTTGTCAAGTGTGAGGATAGAATTATTTTTGCTTTTGTTATAACATCAAACGATTTGGGTAATGATTGTTTATTAGAAAATCCTTTTTTAAGTGTAAACCAAAAACGTGTTGTTACAAAATCAATATCTTTTGCAAAAGGGGTATCGTAATCTTCAAATTTCACGAGATTATTATGAGCAAGATATTTGGCAAATGCTGTTTCTGTTACATACAAATGTCCGCATTTTTCAAATCTGTTATTATTAACTCCTTTTCGAAATGTATTGATTTTTGTAAACAAATTGAAATAATACTGACAATTATCTTCATCAAAATATCTTCCTTTATCTTCAGAAATCTTTTTTAATTCATCTATCACATTTTGGTCAACAACATTATATTGTGCTGTTTTACCAACGGAAAAGTTGAAATCTTGAAATTGTATTCCTAATCTTTTAAGTTCAATATCAAATTGAACACGCAAAGTTCTAATATCACTTAAACTATTTGATTTTTTTAAAATAGTTTCCATTGCAAGTTTTGAAGGGTCTAATATTTTATTCCCTTTTTTAATTGACTCTGCAGTTTGAAAAAAATTATCAATTTCGATTTTAGTTTCCTCCAAATATTTTAACTCTATTTTTTTGCGTTTTGTGTTTTTGTGAAAGGTGTTGATTTCAAAAACTAATTTATTGAAATCATCAAAAATTTCTTTAAACAAGATCCCATTGTAGCCTAACGCATTAAATAAATGTTCAGTTGCTAAATAGATAGTTAAATCATTATTCCAACTTCCTAGTTGATTTATGTCTGCAGTGTAATTAATTCCTTGATATAAAATCAAACCTTCTTTTATTGAATTGAGAAGCTCTCTAAACGAAGTATCCTGCTCTTTTGTTAGAACATAAGCACTTATTAAATCTGAATATTTTTCTGAATAGCCATTATCCATTAAAAAGTGAAACACATTTTCTAAAATTTCTCTTTTATCGCTTGGTTCTAATGTTATTCGTTTCTTTGTTCCAATGTATGAGTAAATATCTTCTAAAACTTGATTTTGCGATTTACTAATCTCGTTAAAGACACTATTTATATTTGATTGTCTATTTTTAATAATTTGGTCAAAATGGAAATAATTGTTTTCTCTCTTAATCTCGTCTTTGAATTTATTTTGAAGTGTTGTTCTAATTACTGATTCTGGAATGTCAAATCCATAAATTCTATTTAAAAGGTCTTTCAATTCTGTTGAATTGAAACTATACTTGTTTTCAAAAATTACCGCACCACGAATAAATTCAGCAATTATTTCAGTAATATTTTTGTAAGTGTCACTATTGTATAGTTCGCTAAATAATGCTACAGAAGCTATTAGGTTTTTATCTTTCATTTATCGTTTTTATGTTTGTTTGTAGGGTTTCAGTAAGCTTACCACATACTTATCTTTATTCAAATCATTCCCTCTCCAATCCATCCAAAAAGGAAGAAAAAGCTAAAGTTTTGATCCCCCCCCAAACTTACCCCAATTCCAAACCCGTAATTTTTACAACATTTTACCAAAACGTTACAAATCCCAACCTGTAAATCGCTAAAAACCTTATGCTATCTGAATAATCCGACGATTTGCAATTGTTCATGCAGTCCAAAAAATTAGTACAAGTACTAAAAAAAATGAGGACATGTACTATTTTTTAGTAGTCAATAAAGGAGAAATTCACGTTCAAACCCGTTCAGTTTTTAATGAGGTGCAGAACAAATAAAGGGTGAAAATTTCGCCGAGGCAATTCCCAAATCGGACAATAGATAGCACACAAACACTTAAAATTTCAGTGAAGGATTATTCTTTCGAAGTACACCAAAATAAACTCGGCAAGTATAAAAATCAGTAAGGAAGTTTACCCAATTCCCTTCAAAAATGCACCCTCTCATTCTATCTAACTTGATTGCTTTTGCGACAGCGAGTCCTCGTTTGGAAGGGCTCCGATTTTTATGTTGCTAAACCAAAAATCAATGCAAAATCAACTAAAATTATTGGAGAATGAGTTCAAACTAGAACTCAATGAATTGATCGGTTCCGGAAAATTTATCAACGTGCACAGTGCCATGTCTGTTTGCCAAATGCACCTGCAAAAATCAAAAGACTTTTTCTTAAGTCAAAAATCCGTAAGTCCTTCGGATGAAATTTATTACTTCAAATACTTTAAACCAAAAATCCTTGCCAAAATCATCTTTTACAAAAGGATTCAGAAATTTCAATCAGAATTCCCTCTTGGAGATGAAGATGTTAGGTTAAACTATATCAAGTTACACTTACAAACCGGTCATCTCTTTTTCAAGCAATACAATACCATTATTACCTATTACCGACAAAAGCAGGAGCACCTCGATGAGAACTTTTTCATCCGTGAGAATGCTCAACTGCATACCGAAATAGAGCATCGATTCTTATCCTTGGACTTTACGCACAGCACAGGCTACGATGAGATTTTAGCAGAGTACATCGCCTTGGTCAAAGTACAGGAATTCTTGGAAAGCGTTCAAAAAGACACAAGCAAACTCAACTTACCAAGCCTTTCAACCGAAATAAACGAAAGTTCAGAATTAAAATGGACCAGTTCCAAAAGTGCCCTGGTTGAAATGATTTATGGATTGAATGCCGTAGGTGCTGTCAACGATGGCAAAATGGAAGTCAAACGCATTGCCTTTTGGATGGGAAGCACCTTCAATATTGACATCGGTGACGTGTACAAAACCTACGCAGAGATAAAAAACCGAAAAGGAAATCGAACGAAGTTTTTGGATTCCTTAGCAGAAGGATTAAACAACCGAATGAACGCAGACGATGCAGGATTGAGTTGAAATGTACATTTTACAACTACGGGTAAGGTCGGGTATTTTGAAATCCCTATTTATTGAATACAAAGTGTTTAGGTAAATCCATTGAAATGTAAAATGAAGATAAAAGCCAAAATACAAAGCTATTTGGAACTCAGATTTTTTTCTTTGAGAAACCTTCATTTTTTTTCGATTTCAATTCATATGATTTAGAAGCATTTCGTGAGAAATGGTAAAAAATAACACGTAACCTCCGGTGCGCATGGGGAAATTATTCCACCGTGTCCCAAGAACTTTGTCCTCTAAAT
The DNA here is from genome assembly GCA_943324565.2 of Chitinophaga pinensis. Lineage (GTDB taxonomy): Bacteria > Bacteroidota > Bacteroidia > Flavobacteriales_D > Crocinitomicaceae > UBA952. Next base: position 3,672 of record CALPMC020000056.1, read on the forward strand.
TTTAATCAAAAATGATATGAGTATTGAAATTGTTACCCGAGAAGACCTGCAACATTTCCGCAGACAGTTATTAGAAGATTTAAAAGAAATCTTAAAGCCCGAACCCCAAATTCAGAAAGAATGGCTCAAAGGAAATGAAGTCCGTCAATTGCTAAAAATCTCCACAGGAACCTTGCAGAATTTACGCTTGAACGGGACGCTACCTTACACCAAAATCGGCGGAATCATATTCTATAACGCCAAAGGAATCAATGCCTTGTTGAATGGAAACATGAACATAAAACAGATCAATTTCAAAAGATGAATTACATCAAGCACCTTACAGGCTTTTTCGAGCGCATGATTTACGAGGATTCCTTGAATCCAACCCACATCAGTTTGTACCTCGCTTTATTTCAATTTTGGAACATCAAGCGCTTTTCAAACCCCATTTACATCAGCCGAGAAGAAGCCATGCGTTTGAGTAAAATTGCTTCAAAAGCCACTTACCACAAGTGCATGCGCGATTTACACGAAAAGAATTACGTCATCTACGAACCATCTTTTAATCCTTACAGAGGAAGTCAAGTCACCATCATCAATTTAGAACTGACCGATAAACAAGTTCAAAAATCAGTACGCAAGCAGGTTAATAAAAAGACAGGCTTTGAACACGCTCGTGAACAAGCTAATGAACTAACAAACGAGCCATATATAAACGATAGTAAACTATCTATAAAAAGAAAAAAACTTAATAAAACGAAGGAGCGTAAAACGCTTTTTACTCCGCCCACTTTAGAGGAAGTTTTAAATTTTTTCAAAGAGCAAAAATTACCTACGGAAGAAGCAGAATCGTTTCACTTGTATTACCAAGCCAATGGTTGGCTGGTCGGAAAAGCAAAAATGAAAGACTGGCAGGCTGCAGCGCGAAACTGGATCCTGCGAAGCAAAAAGTTCCAAGCCGAAAAAAGTGGCAAACTCACTCCACATCAATTACACGCAAAACCCACGAATTATGAAGAAACCCTATGACCCGGCAACGGAAAAGCCCTATTACATTGACGAAGAAGGAGCACGCAACTACGATTACGTCAATACAATTCGGTATTTGCAACACAAAGGTCGTTTGAAATTCGGCAAGCATTTTCGCATTCACAAAGAGGATTTGACCATCATTTCCAAACTGTTGGTGTACTTCACCAAGAGCGAGAATTTTTATGAAAAGCATAGTCTTGATCCCAACAAAGGTATCTTGTTAGCGGGCCCGATTGGTTGCGGTAAAACCTCACTCATGACACTCATGACGGACTTTACTTTTGAAGTCAACCATTTCTTCATCCGTTCCACAAGAGCCGTTGCAGCTGAATTTCACGAAGAAGGCTATCAAACTTTGCAGAAGTATTCCAACAACCCAAAAATCTATTGTTTCGACGATTTGGGCGTGGAACAAAACATGAAATATTACGGAAACGAATGCAACACCATTGCCGAAATCCTCTTGAATCGCTACGAACTGATGGTGCACCAGGGTTATGTCACCCATGCCACCACCAACCTCAGTGCTTCCGACCTTGAGGCCATTTACGGAAATCGCCTGCGCTCCCGAATGCGTGAAATGTTCAACCTCATCTCGTTCCCAAACGACTCACCCGACAAACGAAAATGAACGTATTTCTACGCAAAATCAATAGTATTTATACTAAAATATTCTAGTACATATACTAATAATCATCCCCTTGAATCGAATTAAAAAAAGAGTTGATTCATAACGATTTAAAGGCCTCTACAAATAAGAACTTCAAACTTATTAAAAGACGACCTAAAAGAGCAATCATCAAATAGTAATCAATAATTAAATTTAAAAATCATGAAAAACATCATTCAATCACCACTCAACAAAGCACAGTATTATCCCCAGGTTCACACGAAGAAACAAATCGTTTTACACCATACCGTAAGTGGCCCGCGAGCAACAAGTGTTATCAACAGTTGGGGTTACACCCCCGTGCGTGTGGCAACAGCCTTTGTCATTGATGGTCAAGGAACCATTTACCAATGTTTTAGTTCAATGCATTGGGCACATCACTTAGGTACACACAACCCGAACAACACCCAATTAAATCAACAATCCATCGGCATTGAAATCTGTAATTGGGGAGCATTGGTTGAAAAAGGCGGGAAGTTTTATTCCACCTTTAACATTGAAGTTCCCAAAGAAGAAGTCATCGACTACGGCATGCAATGGCGCGGTCACCGCTATTTTCACAAATACAAAGACGAGCAACTCGAATCTTTAAAAATTCTCCTCGATTACCTTTGCGAGAAATACGCCATCCCCAACACCTACCAACCCGACATGTGGAAGCTCAACACCCAAGCCCTCGATGGAACCCCCGGCATCTGGACACACGTCTCCTTCCGTGCCGATAAATCCGATTGCCATCCCCAGTTGAGTTTGATTAAGTTGTTAAAGAACTTGAGTGAGGAAAGGTAAAAACGATTGAATTAATTTCCGAAACCTCAACTTGAATCTATTTTGTAAATTTAAAGATTTGTTATAATTTTAGTTTTCAAACTATATTGTATCCAACCAAATTAGTCTAAAAGACAAACATTTAACAATTTTTTTTCCAAAAACAATAGGTTAGTAGTAATAGTTTGAATAGATTTGCGTTATAATTGAAAGAATAAGAAATGGGCATTCTTCTAAATAAATTTAATAAGGTCTCAAAAGATAAATCGTCAAAGATTAAATCTGAGATAGCTTCTTCTGAAGTAAAGATTGAACTTTATAAGCCATTATCTGATTTTGAGTGGAAAGATGCTACAAAATCAGAAAGAAAGAAAATCGCAATCAAAGCATATAAAGAATTTGCATTTTAGATATTTTATCTAAATTAGTTAATGAAATTCAGAAGGAGGAGACTCCTTCTTTTTTTTTCATAATATGGAAAATGAGAAACCCATACCGATTGGAATAATTAGAAGATCTGACAATTATCATTTAGATTATTCAAGAATGCCCGATCCAGAGGTTTCTTATATTAAGATATACTCAATATCCATCAAAAGAAAATTTGAAAAGAAGGGAATTAAAAAAATAAAAAAAAGAAATTACTTAGTTGAAATGTTTCATTTTCAAGGATTTGGTCTAGTAAAGTTTTACCCCAAAATAAAGAAAAATGATGGCAACAAATACAAATTAAGGGGAGCTGAAATAGGTTATTCATTAACAGTACCTGAGATTAGAAATATTTTGAGATATTGTTCAGTAATAATGAAATCATATTTGGATGAATTCCCACATAATTTTGTAGGATATATTGGTCAAACTGATGACAAAGACAATTTTCCAAATAAAATGAGAGATGAAGCGCAAAGAGCATCAATATATGACCGCTATGTTACGTCCATTTTTTTACCCCCAAAATACAGCGTTTCATCAAACAAAGTTCTTGGAGAACTAAATATGAAATTAATCAGAAAGTCTATCAAGCACAAAGAGTTGACCTTGACTCCCCAACAAAAAATCAATTACAAGCATTTTACTGAATTTTTGGTAAATAGACAAAATGATATTCCTGATTTAATGACGGAAAAAACAAAACGAAAATATTATCCGCAATTATTTAAGAACAAATAATCTTTAAAGTTCAGCAATATTTAGATGTTGAAATATACCATTTTCATTTATTTCAAGAATTGAAATCTTATTCGGAAGTGTTTCGTTTTTTAATTCAATATAATTTTTATTAAAATCATCTAGATTTGGGTAAAGTATAGAAATCTCAGGATGATCGTCTAAAAATTTCTTTCCAATTCTTTTTCCTTTATACATTGTTATCACTTGTACATTATGCTCATATGGCAATCTGTATTTTTCAATAAATTCCAGCATTTTCATGAATTTTTAAATTAAAATAGTTTACTTATCTTTTTGTTGAATTCTTTTTCACTGGCTTCGTTTTACCCTTTTCCCAAGGCTCATACTTACTACCATCTCTTTTACTGTCTTGACCTTTCTTTTTTAAGTCATCATTCCCATATTTTTTCGCCATCATCAAAAATTAAATAGTTTTATTTCATCCATTAAAAACCCTCAATTCTCAATTTCCCAAACCGAGCCTCTAGTGCTGAGCGAAGTCGAATCAGCCGAGGTGCACTCTGCCAATAACCCTCAACAATAATCCGCAATCCGTAATCTGCCAATTTGCAATCAACAAACCCTCATCCCGATGGCTATCGGGACTACATTCTCAATTTGCCACATCGAGCCTTTCTAGGTGCAATCCGTTCCGCCGAAGGCAGCCACGAAGTGAATCCGCAATCCGCAATCTGCAATCCGCAATCTGTAATCTGCCAATCTGCAATCAACCAACTCTCAACCCTTAACTCTTAACCCTCATCCCGATAGCTATCGGGACTCCACTCTCAATTATACCTCCAATGACATGCTCTACAACATTCACTACAGCCATCCACTTCCTTATAACCCAGTTCTCGAGCCCGTTGCATGGCAGTAGAACAAAACACAAACTCACCAAGATCAATATAATGTTTTAGTTGATGAAAGAGAGGACATGTATCCTCATGTATGACATAAAAAGATTTCGAATTTTCACGCTTAGTATTCAAACGAAATAGGTGCATAAAGTTGATATTTTAGCGGTGAAGATATAATTTTAGATAAAATATAAAATCTCGCATAATAATTGAAATATTTAATAATACCGAAAAACAAAGGCTTGAAGTAGGTGAAAATTAGTATTAGTACTACGTTTTATAGTACAGATACTAGAAATCCTCTTCGTTTGAGGACATATCTTGATACCTTGATCGTTTTCTGGCATTTTTCCTCTGCTCCTCCAATTTTTCTTCTTCCATAATTTGCTCATCGGTTCTTGCTTGATACAAGCCCAGTAAAATACTTTTACGTGCAAGTTCGGTCGGGTTTTTAGCACCAATTCGTTTCAATAGGTCTGAGCGTACTGCATCAATTGATTTCTTAGATAGGTTCATTCTATCAGCAATTTCCTCGCTCGTTTTACCGTCGCAAATCAATTTAAGAACAATCAATTCCCTGGCAGTTAGTTGAAAACGTATCGTATTGTCGTGTAACTTAAGATTTTTATCAATTGTTCCAAATAACGAAGACTCTACAAGTTCATTGGAATGACTTCCTTTAAATTTCACATCAAATAAAGCGTTAACCATTTCATCAAAAGAACAATCCTTTTTCAAATAACTTTTTGCTCCCTCGTGTATCAACTCAGATACAATCCAAGGATCTTCGTGCATACTAAGCATGATAACCTTCACCTCTGGAAAATCACGACGTAAAATCCGAAGAGTTTCCCTGCCATCCATAATAGGCATGTCCAAATCAAGTAGCACTACATCAATATCGTGGTTAGGAAGTTTTTCTATAAAATCGTATCCATTTTCAGCTTGTAAGGCCACGACAATTTGTGGTTCTTTTTTTAAAGTAAAAACCAAAGAATGCCTAACCAGTTGATGGTCTTCCACAACGGCAACGCGCACATTTTGATTAGACTTCTTGTAAATTGATTTTTTCATTTGAAAGTGTTGATTCATTGATAGGCATGGAAAGCTCAATTGTTCCACCTGGCGTATTGCGTTGATACAATAATTCTCCATTAATCATCCTTAAACGCAAATCAATAGATTCAAGTCCCATACCATCACCGTTAATCAAAAGATATTCATATTCTGATTGACTAATTGCCACACCATCATGTCGCATTTTCAATAAAAGATGAGTCGAATTTAATTCTAGATTGATATGAATTGACTTAGGATGCGAATGTTTCAAAAGATTATTCAATAATTCGAGGATAATGGAATAAAAATGGATTTCATGCTGTTGCTCCAATTGCAATTCTTTCGTAATGCTAGAAGTAAACGTACAAGGATGACCTAAGGTTTTTTCAGTTTGATTCATCAGCCGTTGAAGGGTTTTTTGCAAACCAAACTTCACCAAAAAGTGCGGCAACATACCGTGTGAAATAGAACGAATTTTTTCAACAGACTGTTCCAAAATTTCCATGGTAAACAATAAATCTTCGCGATTTTTTTGTTTTTCAGGTATCTCTTTCAGAAAACTCTTCAAATTTCTACTAGCCATCGTTAACACAGCACCCACCTCATCATGCAGGTTCCGAGCTATTTTCGAACGCTCTTGCTCTTGTGCATGAAGAACTGCATTCATTTTTTCAAGCTCTAGATTTTTCTTCTCCATTTCGAATTCTTGTTTTTGTAGAATTCGCTTTTTTCTGTAGGAGAAGGTTAGACCTATAAGAGTCAAAATTAATCCAATGCTAAATAAAGTACCGGAAAAAATTGTAATTAGTATTAATTTTTTAGTTTCCATATGGCCCTTGTAATTAATAAATAATAAATAATTGAACTTATCTGAACAATCGGCCAAGTATTTAGAAATAATTGATCTGCATTCTGAAGGATTAAACTATTGAAAAAAATAACATATAATTGTATCCCGTTGTATAGTAATATTGCAATAGACAAATTAAAAGAAAAGTCATCAAATAAATTATCAAAATGGCTATTTTTATATCGGTCAATAATTATCACTACAGAAAAAAAAGACATAAAAAGTATACTGAAAGTACTGAAATAAGTAAACCTGTCATTAGGATTGAAATTTAAAAGAAATAGAAATACACTTAAATTGAGCGTGATAAACGCTAAGCTTAATTTTCTTTTAAAAAACTGTTCTTTTTCAAAACTATTAAATACGAAAATTATTAAACAATTTTCAATGATATTATGTATGCTAAACAAGTTTATTTGATCAAAATCTGTAAAATAAAATAATACCAGATTTAATAAATTAACAATTCCCAACTCCAGCACAAATAACTTTAAAAAAAAAGTTGTTTTAATATCCTTTCTTAATATTGCTACTAAAAAAAATAAAGGGAATAATGAACTTAAAACACATAAATTAGCGAACAAATAGATTATCCCCGTCAATTTTACGAATTTAATGAATTACCCTTCGAACAAAATGGTTTGCAAGGAAAAGCTTTTTCTAAAATTATTCCATTTTCCATATCATTTTGATCACTTGAAGCACCAACTGCTACAATATTTTTAATTCCATCATCTCCTATACCATAATAGAAACGTATCCCTACACATCCTTTCTGATTTAAAATTTTCAGTAATTGATTTTTCCCAAAAAATTGGGCGATGATTTCGTCGCTTGGATTTGCCTTTCTAAAATTCGCAGTCCATCTGGACGCATCTGCTAGGGTTACCACCGTACCCTCATCTCCATTAAATGCCATAATATAAATTTTTAAAGTTTATCAAAGTTAAATAGTTGTCTAGTTAGGTCATTTAAGCATTTATACAACTAAATGAGTTAATACCCCAAAAATACTGCAAATCGAGCTTTTTTTTGAGTGAAAAATTTAGTACATATACTATTTTTTGTGGTATATATACTATTTTTTCCGTACCACAAATATAAAATGCACTCATTCAACAACAAGGTTTATACAATTTTTTAATACATTTAAAAGCCGCAATGCTGATGATAAAAAATAAAATCAATCATTTTTTCGCAGCCTATTTTGCCTTCTAATTTCTCGCTGATCTTCTTCCATTTGTTTTTCCATTAATATTTGATCATCAGATTTAGGAATGTAATAACCTAAATAAATGCTTTTTCTAACAAGTGATGCAATAGTAGAAACTCCCATTTTTTTCATAATTCTCGATCGAATTAAATCAACTAGTTTCTTGGAGCAAGCAATTCTTTGTGCAATTTCACTACTTAATAGACCATCACAAATTAACTCAAGGATCTTTGTTTCTCTCTCATCTAAAACAACCGCTTCTTTTTGTTTGTATGTGCCAAGCTTCTTGATTGCTTTAGCAACTATTTCAGAAGAATGAAAACCCTTGAATTTTACATTAAAAATGGCGTCAATGATTTCATCAAATGATGAACCTTTGTTGAGAAAGCCCTTAGCACCAAGTTTCAATAACTCAATAACAGTTTCCTCGTCTTCGTGTATGCTAAAAATAATAACGCCTATGTGAGAATAATCCCGACACAATTGATTCAACGTTTGTATGCCGTTCATACGGGGCATTTCTAAATCAAGAAGTACAACATCAATTTTATGTTGTTGCAAACTGTTTAATAATTCTAAACCATCTGTGGCCTCAATCATTACCTTGATTCCGGCTTCTCGTTTTAAATGGGTAGCTAATCCGGATAAAACAACAGGATGATCCTCAACAATAGCCAAACGTATCTGATTCGAAGTTTTTAATAATTCTTTTGTCATCATGTTCACATTAACTCCAATTCTTGCCCTTTTCCCAAATTCATTCAGTTACAAATCAAATCTTCTCTTGCATCTTCTCAACACATACAATTACATTCAATAAGAATGAAATAGCAAATATTAATTTTCTTTAAAGATTTGCTTTTTTATGAATTAAAAAATTTGACATCAGAAATAGTAAAATGTAAATATTTTATTTTAGAATGTAAAGCTTTATTAATCGGCACGTTTAAAAGTTTTATTAACGCATATTTTTAGTACAAATGATAATTTATTTAGTACTAGTACTAAAATTCATATTTTTAAAAAACAACAACAAGAATTCCTATCCACCGAGCCAACCAAGTTGCGACTTTCATCTTTCAACTCTAAATTCTTGACTCTAAACTCTTAACTCTACACTCTTAACTCTCAACTCTCATCCCGATTGCTATCGGGACTAAATTCTCAATTCTTCACCCGCGAGGTTTAGTACAAATACTATTTTTTTGAGAACATGTACTAATTCTCACCCTTTCCAAATACTTTAAAATTGAATAGAAACCCTTTATTTCAATTGTAAAAAGGACTAATTCGCTAATCAAATTATTCCAGTTGAGTATTTTACTCCAAAAAACATAGCGGGTCTTGAATGTAAATTTAACAAGCAAAAAAATCGAATTTGAGATTTTCAATAAAATACAGTTTGCCTTTGCAGAAATGAAATCCTTAGTATAAATCACCTGAACTCACCGCCTATGTAAAATCAACTACACCCACCTTTTTTTCCTCTTTTCTTCGTATAGGTTAAAGAACAAGAGAGTATTTTAGTAACTTTATTAATCACACTTATCAATTGCTGAACTTAACAAAATATTTAACATTGTTCAGTCTCGGTTTTTTGCCGAGGATAAAACCTGTTTTTTTTATTGTTTTTATTCTGTTTTCAAGGATTTCAATCTCTCAAAATAATCTAGTTCCAAATGGTAGTTTTGAAAAACATGACTCATGTGATTGTTCTTTTAATAATGTGAATGATTGGTTTATTGGAATTGTCTCTCCAGATTACTTTAATGAGTGTACTTCTTCAGTCTGTGGAATACCATCGAATGGTTGGGGAAATATAAATCCCAAAGAGGGTCAAGCTTATATTGGTGAAGCATTATGGTTTAATAATTCAATTAGTCGTGAATTCATTTATACAAAAATTGATACACTTGAAAAAGGGGATAAATACTGTCTTAGTTTTTATATTTCAGTTTCGAATCAATCAGCATATTACTGTAATAATATCTCAGCTTTATTTACAAATCTAGAGATTGGTTCAACTTTAATAAACTATTTCAATTATCAACCTCAAATAACCAATGTAAATAAATTGAAGGGTGAATTTGATTGGCAAAAGATTGAAGGAGAATTCATCGCTGATGGTACTGAGCAATTTTTATATTTAGGTAATTTCACCCAATATGACCAATCTGAATGTTACAAAATATCAGACAACGACACCATGATTTTCAGTAATGGTTATTATGCCTTTATAGATGATGTTCAACTTGTGAAATGCAATAACTGGGTTTCTCCTAATGTATTTAGTCCAAATAACGATGAGTTAAATGACATTATTGACTTTAATAACCATTATGTTAAGAAAGTTACTATTCTCAATCGTTGGGGGAATGAGGTGTTTTGTAGTTCGGAAACAAACAAAATATGGAATGGGAAGGATAAATTAGGTAATGATTTGTCAGAGGGAATTTATTATTATTTGATAGAACTAGAAAACGAAACGAAAACAGGATTTATTCATTTGATGAGGTAAACTCAACTTAAATGAAATCTAAAAAAATGTTTATTATGCTGCTTTTGATTTGCAGTTCATTAAAATCAAATGCACAATATTGGAATACAATAGGAAATCCTGCTGGTATCAATGATTTTATAGGTACAACCAATTCCCAACACTTAAAATTCTACACTGTTGGTAATGAAAGAATGAGACTTACAACCGGAGGTTACCTGGGTATAGGTATTACAGCTCCATCATCGGTTTTACATGTAAACTCAGCAGGTACTGGGTCATTGTTTAGGACAGATGGATTAAGTACGGCTACTAATTTGTGGCAACTTTTTACAGGAGGGTCAGAAAAATTTCGATTGTCCATTCCCGCAAATACAGCAAACGTATTATTAAATGCTACAGACCCATCTGGTAATTTGCAGATACAAACAGGAAATACATCACGTTTGATAATTCAAAAAGGATCTGCGACAAATGCATATGGTGTCAATACAGAAGGATTTATTACTATCGGTAGTACTATTCCCACCAATGGTATTGCATCTCCTCTGCATATTCAAGCCAGCCAACAAGCAAATCCTCAAGGTTGGAACAGAGCATTAACATTATCAAACAATGCATCCCTATATTTTGATGGTGGCTTAAACGCCTCACTTTTTTTAGCCCATCCTTCTACAAATCCTTTAGGTAACTTTTATTGTGGTTCAGCATCAGATTTAACAAGTAATGCATCTGTCGATTATGCTTATTCTATTCACACCACAACCGCACCTGCAGGTAGTCCATTAAATTCTACAACTTTCTTCAAAAACTTTTTTGTTACTGCTGGTCCTGCCACAAATGTAACTATTTTGAATGAGAGAAGGTTAGGTGTAAATACAAACACCCCTCAAAACGTTGTTGAAATTAATACAGCAAGTACAAGTGCAGTTCCTGGTAATAGTGGTTTAAGACTGACCGATTTAACATCGACAAGCAATGTTCAAAGTAATCCTGGAAGCGGAGTACTTTCAGTTAATTCAAATGGAGATGTAATCTATGTAGATAAAAATTCAGTTGGAAATTATTGTGGTTCAGTTCAAAATCCTTTATTAAATGATTTTGAAATACCATTGAATAATGAAAATTTTGTTTTCACAGATCCAAATTCTGTCACTTCAAATAATAGAGTTGGTATCGGTTTAAGTGCGGGAAATTGTACACCTAGTGCCAAATTACATGTGCAAAATCAAAACTATGGTATAATAAATTCGGTTGCCCAAGGAATGATTTTAGAGAATTACCAATCTTCAACTTCAACTGTTCAAGGTTTAAGTGTAGTTAATGCTCCGACTACCGCTTATCAATCTTGGGGTGTTTATTCACTGGCTTCTGGTGGAACAAATTCAAATATTGGAGTTGTAGGGGATGCAAGTTATTCAGGTCAATATAATACTGGTATTATAGGTGGTGCTACACAAGGTACCGTACTTAATACTGGTGTAAGTGCATCTGCACAAGGACCAGCTCCATATAATATTGGTGTTGGCTCTTTTGCAACAAATAATCCTGCATCAAACTCTGGATACAATTATGGAATTAATAGTCAAGCTACTAATGGAACTAATGCTATTGCTGGGAACTTTAGTGCTGCTCAAGGGGTTAATAATTATGGTGTATATGCCCAAGCACCAAGTTCTCCAACTGATTATGCTGGATACTTTAATGGAAATGTATTAGTTACAGGAACTGCAACGGTATTATCAGACCAAATGTTTAAATTAAATGCAAATAAAATTCCAAATGCATTATCAATGGTTAAGGCATTAAATCCAAAAAGATATTATTTAGATACTGTTCAATTTAACAATAGAATGAGTTTAAGTAGTAAATTACAGTATGGATTTATAGCTCAAGAAGTAGAATTAACAAATCCAGAAATTGTTGGTAGAGGTGTACACCCAGCAAAACTTGATAGTATTGGACAAGTAATAACTCCATCTTTTGATTATAAAACGGTTAATTACAATGCAATCATTCCCATCAATACCCAAGCAATAAAAGAACTTAATGACAAAGTGGATAAAGCAACGTTAAGTGATGCTTCTATCAAAACCAATGTACAAGATCTTTCAGCTTCATTACAAACAATACTAGCACTTCGTGGTGTTTCATTTGATTGGAATCATTCTGTCAATCAAGAAATTCAACTTGACTCTACTAACCACATTGGTTTTATTGCTCAGGAAGTTCAATCAATTGAGCCAAGACTAACTTTTACGGGAGACAATAATCTATTGCATGTCGATTACAATAAAGTCGTGCCTGTATTGGTAGAAGCCATTCAAGAGCAAAACGCAATCATTTCACACCAAGATTCAATGATTAATGAGTTAAACAATCGCCTAAGTAACCTAGAAAATTGCATCAACTCGTTAAACTTATGCAATCAAAATCAACCGACTCAAATGGCTCAACCAACAACAGGTCAAACAATTTCATTGAATACAGTTCAATCTATTGTCTTGAATCAAAACGTACCAAATCCTTTTGCAGAACAAACCGTAATATCCTATTCAATTCCAGAATCAGTTAAAAGAGCGGATATTTTGTTTTATGATTCAAACGGCAAGTTAATAAATACCGTTTCAATCAAGGAAAGAGGAAATAGCCAATTAAACGTTTTCGCGAATGATTTAAGCACCGGCATCTATACATACACATTAGTAGCAGACGGTCAAATCGTAGCAACCAAAAAAATGGTAAAACAATAACCTTTCTATTTACCTCTAACAATCCCCGGGTATCGCTCGGGGATTTTCTTCATTCTGACTTTTCCAAACCAAATCCAAATCAACAAATGCAGATGAACCAATCCGAGATATAACTCTACATTTTAAATTCTAAATTCTCCAAACCGAGCTTTTATGCTGAGCATCTTGTGCTGAGCATGTCGAAGTATGTCGAGGTTTAGTACAAATACTAAATTTTTAAGAACATGTACTAATTCTTAGACAGAAAAAATAATATTGATTTTAATTTAAAAAAATGATAATCAATTATTTAAATAAAATGATACAATCAATTAATTTCTATCAGTAACAGATGCTAAATACTATTCATTACATCGCTTAGTAATTTGGTTGCATTATTAATAATCTTTAAATTTTATTTTATGGCTATTTCAATTACAATCAGTGCGAAAGTTGCGCGCGCTAAAAAAGATTGCAAAAGTGGTTTTGGTTTATGTGATATAACAATTGAAATCGAATTTGGAATTCGAGCAAGATTAATCGTTGATGAAGAAAATCAAACGGCTTCATTGGAGTTTCTAACTCTTCCTCCAGGTTCCTCTTGTGGTGAGGAAGGTTTCTATGTTGATCGAAATGTAGCTTTACCTCAAAAAGCAGCTAATTGCCTTGGTTATTCAAATGTTAATATTCTAAGAGGAGTTTATACATATGACACTTGTAAAAGTCAATTTGGAACAGTGACTGGAATGCAAGTTGAACTATTAAACCGTTTAGAAGAAAAGTAATGTTCAAGAATTTACATCTTATCAAATTAAGCGTGCTCATTATGGGCATGCTTCTATTAAGTTGCTCGCCAATAGTAAGATTCATGTATGGGATAAAAAAACCAAAAATTGAAAATGAAAAGTCAATTTCAAACTATGCGATGAAAATTGACATGTCGAAAGGAAATATTTATTCATTATCTTTTGAAGACTACAAAAAAACACTTGATCTAATTAATAAAAAAGTTCCTGAAGTATGGATTTTTAATAAAGAAGGAAATTTTGTGCCTTATGGCGAAGCTTGGGCATGTAATGCTAGTGCCTTTGATTTCATTAAAAACTTATCAGATTCAGTACATTATTATTCACAAAATAATCCCAGTTTTAATTCTCTTCCATTTAGATTAAAAGATCTTAACGGTAATAATGTAGAAATAGATTTATCAGATGCTAACTATCATGTTTTTATTTTTTGGGCAAAGTTTGCTGGAAAATTAAATAAAGACCACGTAAAAGTATGGGAAAATCAAGCCCTAGAGAATAGGAAAACAAAAATAAAAGTATATAAGGTTAATATGGATTTTCAAGAGCATTGGGGTTCAGAAACACTTGATAAACTTGTCAGATGACTATAACATTTAATCCCTAAATGCTTTAATTATTTGTTACTAATGAAGTAATAAAAAAGAGATTGATCGGAAAGCTTATCGAAAGAATCTAGATAGTATTTCCAAAATAAAATTAAAGAATTATTTACCGCCTAATTCATTAATGAATCTTACTTAGTTTCCTTTTTTAGGATTCAATTAAAATAATTCAAAATTCCGTTTTTATAATTATGGTTTACAACGAAAAAAATAATTTACTTGAAAATAAGGAAGTTGTCGTTTTTATCGAAAAAGTCGAGAAGTCAATATCTGAAAATAAATTAATAAGTTACACAATTGTTATTGACTTCCCTATTGATGAACGCTATAAAAATAATTTTATCTCTCGAACGAATTTGATTTTCCGGGAGAAATCTATGTTAGAGGTATCTAATGTTACCTTTCAAAAATTTGGAATACCAAAAGAAAATAGCTTTTATTTCCTCCCTGAAGAATTAATAAAAGAAACTGAATGGATTCCTGTTGAAGATGATGCTGAATTCGGAGCAAATTACCTCGCATTTACAGCGCGATATAAATCAAAACCCATTAAGTTTTCAAAAGCGGTCACTTATCAAAATTTTATTTCGTCAATTGATGTAGAAAATGATAATTCATTTAATAAGATCGCAGTACCATTTTTTAAAGCAATTAGACCTAATAAAGTTAATGTTACTGTATTCGATGTTGGTCAAGGAAATTGGAATGAAATAAATTTTGACAATAAGACTTTGATTTGTTACGATTTTGGTTCATCCTCCTCACACAAATTATCTCACTTAATTCAAAATCATGTGAGGCCTCAAGTCTTGGGGATGAGAATTAATTCCATCCTTGACGAAAAAAATTTAAAAAAAATATTAATCATCAGTCACTGGGATGTTGATCATTATATTGGGCTCCAATCATTAACCGATATTCAATTAAAGTCATTCAAATTTTGCATTGTTCCGAACAGAATAGAAAATGAAACAACAGCTAGAATCTTTGAAAAATTAAAAAGAAATACGAAGGTGATTCCAATTGAAATGAATTCAAGAATTCAAGGCGTTAGTTCGTCGCGTTTAACGGTTGAGTATAATTCAGACATTTTGAAATTGTTTAAAGGCACAAAATGTAGAGATAGAAACAAAAGAGGAATATTATTGTCACTTCATTTCAACCATCAAGATTTTGTTTTCCCCGGTGATCACCATTACAATCAAATTGATAATTACGTGATGAATTATTGTTGTAACAAAGAATATAACTTAGTTATTCCTCATCACGGAGGCAATGCCGGAAATCATCAATTATTAAGCAATGTTCGAAATGGTTCATATGGTATCATTTCCGCAGGAGGAAGATATGGTCATCCTTTTTGCCACATACTACATCAAGTTCAAAATAATTTTGCAAATTTAAGAAGAACGGATTCTCATGGGACGGTTAGTGTACGTTTGTAGAACCAAATGTAAATCAGAAAAACTTAAGTCCCTTAAGCGAATTATACAATACAACATTTCTTGCCTAATTTCAATGATATTTCATCCTAATTACACTAGGATCTATTCATTTCCCCGAGTTATAATATTCTTCATTGTTGGAGTAATACTCAGTTTTATTCTAAGTATCAGTTTAATATAAGAAAAGGAAAATCGGTCTTCGTCCTTCTCATCACAGCTTCAGAAAACATAAAAACAAGGGTATAACAAGCGGTTCGTCAAGCGTATGCATAAATGCGGTAATTGTCTCTCACGCCCTTGTTTTTAGCGTTCCTTAGCCAGTCGTTCAGAATTCTCTTTGTGGCTGTTCACTTGTTTTCTTCGCCTGTTCTTCGGGCGTCCTCAGTCGCAGCTACTTCATCCCCCTTGAAAACCCAATAAGGTTGCTACGCAGTAAATAACAAGGGGTCTGCCGCTGCTTGTGTTTATGCTCGCCTGCTAAAGCGCCTCAGCTGCGGTACTGTCACAGTTTTTGAGCCATGTGCTAAAAGCAACTTCCTTCATTTCTCCTACGGTGTGTCCGCTATCGCTGGATCCCCTCCGTATCATTCAGTCAGTACCTTTTACGCACCACACACAAACACTTTGTCAGCTCGTCCCTCATGCCAAACAGTTTGTTTTTTCCAACCCTAATCAAAAACCTGCGCCAGTTCCTTGTGCAACTTGCAGAGGTCATTCCCACTTCCTCCGGTCGTTCTTCATATCCCCCTTCGGCGCTAACTCGCGGTCGGCTCGCGCATTTCGTTCACCTCCGTTCCTACGGTTCTCTCCATGCTCCCACACTACATTTCGCCATTTCGCAACCCTCATGGCTCCATTTCGTTTTCCCAACGCTGGCTCAAGGCTGTTTTTCCTTTTTTAATTTAAGGGTATTGGATTGAAGATTTTGAGCAGAACATCACTTCTTTAGTTCTTGTAAAAATGACTTCCTACTGGTGCTGTGAATACATTCCCCATTTTTTCCAAAAGGTCATGTATCACATCAATCCAGCAGTCATCAAATCCATTCTTTCCTCAATGCCCAAAGAGGAGTTTTATCGTCATGCGCGTTTCATTCATTCTCAAATGCTTTCCTTGCCTGTTGGCACCAATCGGCAAGCAATGTTTTTCAATCTTTGGCAGTGGTGTCTCCGTCTCCATCGGGAGCGGTTTGGTGGGTAGTAATTTCTTTTTCATAACTTTACAATTGTTCACTTTTGACTGAATAAACATCAATAGAATTGTGGTTTTTACAATATCTTAAGAAGTTTAATCGTTCTAAATTAATAGGGTAAAAACTAATCGTAATAAAATGATTCAAAAACTAATTCTATTCTTCGCTATAATTTATTCATC